>CAIUWU010000019.1 GCA_903902945.1 uncultured Pseudomonadota bacterium | reverse complement strand
TAAAGTTTGAAAGCAAGAGCCATTAATAACAGTGGTATCAACATACTGACGTGAATTGACGGTTTGTCCATTTTGGTGACGGTCGCACCTTGATGTAGGGTATTCCACCATTCCACCGAATAATGAATCACCGGAATATTAACTACCCCGACCAGCGCCAGAATCGACACTGCCTTGGCTGCCGAACGCTTGTCCTCGATGGCGGCATATAAACTGATAATCCCCAGATATAAAAACAGCAGAATCAGCTCCGATGTCAGTCTGGCATCCCAGACCCACCAAGTACCCCACATCGGTTTACCCCACAGCGAACCGGTGACCAGCGCAATCAGGGTAAAACCGGCACCGATCGGCGCACTACTGATCAGCATCACTTCAGCCAGTTTGATGCGCCAGACCATGGCAATCGCCGCCATCACCGCCATGGCAACATAGATGAATAAAGACATCCACGCCGCCGGCACATGAATATAAATAATCCGGTAGCTGTCACCTTGCTGATAATCGGCCGGTGCCAGTAACAAACCGCCGTAAAGCCCAGCAACCAGTAACAAGCCAAACATCAGCCCCAACCAGGGCAACCAGCGATCAGCCAGTGCATAAAAATGCGGTGGCGATGCCATACGATGAAAAAAACGACTGATAACAGCAGGAATCAAAGACATGGTTTTAGTTAATACTCATTTTTAAGGCTGCGGCGGTCGGCAGCGGTACCAGAACCACTGCCAGTGACAGCAGCGCCAGCAGGATATTAAGTTGCGCGGTTACCGCCAGACCACTGACCGAGCGCTCCACAGCGGCGCTGGCAAAAATCAGCACCGGAATATACAACGGTAACACCAGCAGCGATAACAACATGCCGCCCCGGCGCAGACCCACCGTTAACGCCATACCGATGGCCCCGATCAGACTCAATACCGGCGTTGCCAGTACTAAGGTCAACAGCAGTGTGGTGATCGCTTCAGCCGGCAAACCCAGAAACACGGCCAGCAGTGGCGCTATCAGCAGTAACGGCACTCCGGTCACCAGCCAGTGGGCAACGATTTTAGCCAGCACCAAAACGGCCAGAGGATGCTCGGTGAGCATCAGCTGTTCCAGTGAGCCATCCTCGAAATCGGAACGGAACAAACTGTCCAGAGACAATAACGCCGCCAACAGCGCCGCCACCCAGATCACCGCTGGCGCCATCGCCTGCAATAAATGGGGCTGCGCCCCCAAGGCCAACGGAAACAAGGTGACCACCATCACAAAAAACAGCATCGGATTGGCGATTTCTGCCCGGCGTCGTACGGCCAGTAACAAATCGCGGCGAATGACTGCCAGGAATGCGCGGATTAATGCCATGAATCTAAATGAATGCGCTGTAAGACCGGAAAAGTCAGGGTTAAATCATGATGTGATGTCAGAATCACGGCGCCGCCTCCAGCAACCTGATCGGCAATTAGTTGTTCGATCAATTCTATGCCCTGTCTATCGAGTGAAGTAAACGGTTCATCCAGCACCCACAGCGGATACGCATTGATCAGCAACCGTGCTAGGGATAGCCGGCGTTTCTGGCCGGCAGACAGCGTGTGAATCAGATTATCTTCAAAACCGCTCAGCTGAACTTTGTGCAACGCCTGTTCCAGCGAGTAATCACCAGCGGTGTGCAAGGCCTGCCAGAACAACAGGTTTTCCAACACCGTCAGTTCTTTTTTACTGCCATCGGCATGACCGACATAAGCCAGAGCAGCTCGGTAATCGGCAGTTTCGGCCGACCGCCCCTGCCAAAGCAATTCGCCGCCATCGGCTTGGCGGAATCCGCACAGGATTCTCAGCAATGAGGTTTTACCGCTACCATTGCTGCCTTCCAGCAGCAAAATTTCACCGTTATGCAGAATAAAGCTCAGATCAGTAAACAATAAGCGCTCATCGCGGCGACAACTCAGTTGTCTGGCTTCCAGCAGCGGCACCCGGTGGGGATTGATCATTGCCCTTAACGACCTGTGAAATTAACAAGGGGCGCTATCTTATCAAGAAATACCGACAACCCAACACCAGTATCAGAAAATCACAGCATTTGTGCGATAATCGCCGGCAATTTTATTTTGCAGTAACCGGAGATTTTGCATGACCGCATTAATTGGCATCATCATGGGTTCCACCTCAGATTGGGAAACCATGCAGCATGCCGCCCAGACCCTTGAGCAACTCAATATCCCTCATGAAGTTGAAGTCGTTTCTGCTCATCGAACCCCGGATAAATTATTTCATTATGCCGAAAGCGCTGAAAGCAAAGGCCTGGAAGTGATCATCGCCGGTGCCGGTGGCGCTGCTCATTTGCCAGGGATGACCGCCGCCAAAACTGCCGTGCCAGTGCTCGGCGTACCGGTACAATCAAAAGCCTTGAATGGCATGGATTCTTTACTGTCTATCGTGCAAATGCCAGCCGGAATTCCGGTTGGCACCCTGGCAATCGGCAAAGCCGGTGCGGTTAATGCCGCATTACTGGCAGCGGCAATTATCAGCAATAAACATCCGCAATACCGCCCGGCACTGGCAGCCTATCGTCAGAATCAGACCGACAGCGTCAATGCCAATCCTGATCCAAGACAGGTGTCATTATGAAAATCGGTATTTTAGGTGGCGGTCAGCTGGCGCGGATGATCGCCCTGGCCGGTTATCCGCTGGGACTCAGTTTTATTGTGCTCGACCCGGACAATCACGCCGGCGCCGCAGGCCTGAGCCACCATCTGCTGGGTGCCTATAACAACCCGGAACTGCTGGCCAAGCTGGCCGATGAAGCTGATGTCGTCACCTACGAATTTGAAAACGTCCCGGCCGATGTCGCTCAGTTCCTGGCCAGCCGTACCACAGTTTACCCGCCCGCTAATGCACTGGCTGTCGCCCAGGACCGACTGCTGGAGAAAAATTTTTTCAATCAGCTGAAAATCGGCACTGCCCCTTATGCGGCTATCGATAGCTTGCAAGATTTACAGCAAGCCATGCCTGAAATTGGCTATCCGGCGATTCTGAAAAGCCGCCGCATGGGTTATGACGGCAAAGGCCAGTTTGTTGTGCAATCAGCTAACGACCTGGATGCGGCCTGGGAATCGATGAACGGTGCTGCAGCTATCGTCGAAGGATTTGTCAATTTCCAACGTGAAGTATCCATCATCGCCGCCCGTCGCCCTTCCGGTGACATCGTGTTCTATCCCCTATCGGAAAACCGTCATCGCGGCGGTATTTTGCGGGTAGCGGAATGCCGTGATAACGATCCGGCCCAGCAACAGGCTGAATCGCATGTCCGCTTATTACTGGAAGCGCTGGATTATGTCGGCGTGATTGCGCTGGAGCTGTTTGATGTCAACGGCAGCCTGCTGGCCAATGAATTTGCACCACGGGTTCATAATTCCGGCCACTGGACCATTGAAGGTGCCGAGACCAGTCAGTTTGAAAATCACCTACGGGCCATTCTGGATTTACCGTTAGGCTCTACTCAGCCAAGAGGTCATGCGGCGATGGTCAATTTCATCGGCGGACTGGCCAGTGATGCCGAACTGCTGAGTCTGAATCATGTGCATCTGCACTTATATGACAAAGCCCCGCGCAAAGGCCGCAAAGTCGCTCATGCAACAGTCAGAAGCGACAATCGGGCTGAATTCCAGCACAGCCTGAATGCACTGGAACAACTGGCCGAGCAGGTTGATAACTCATAAACCCGCATGGATCACCTTACCCCGCATGATCATGGTCAATGCATCGCCACCGCACTGGCTGCTGCCGAACAGCTTTGCCAGAGCCGTGGCGCACAGCTGACACCAATCCGCCGTAAAACCCTGGAACTGATCTGGAGTAATCATAAAGCGGTAAAGGCTTATGACCTGCTGGACCTGATTCGGCCCAGCAACGATGCCGCCAAACCAGCTACGGTTTACCGGGCGCTGGAGTTTCTGCTGGAACAAGGACTGATACACCGGGTCGAAAGCTTGAATGCCTTCGTTGGCTGTCATTGCTCTGGGGTACAGCATGAGCAGATTTTGCTGATCTGCAGCAATTGCCATGACATCGAAGAACGCCCTGCCGGCCATCTGCTCGACAGCCTGAATCAGGAATTAAGCCGCTCCGGCTTCCAGTCACAACGCAAAACCCTGGAAATTCACGGCCTGTGCCAAGCCTGCCAAAGCCTAAATAGTCATAACCTCTAATATTGTTGATCCACGTCAAGAAGACAAAGGGCTAAATCCTTAGAATGCGCCCCATGTCAGACGCTTTCCTACCTCGTTGACATAATCCTCTTGAAAGATAAGATGTTCCGGCAGTGGTTAATCACCACTGCCTTTTTTTTGCCCGTATAATTGGCGCCCCCGAAAACAGCATCATTGTCTTCATGCTAACAACCCAGCAACTCGAACTCATAAATCAGGCGAAACTCGATTTCAGTCATATCAGTCAGCCACGCTTTTTAAACTTGTGCGAAAAACCAAGCCTGATCAGCGACAGCAGCAATGACGAACTGATTGCCTTTTTGCAAATTGCCAATGCGCTGTATCGCGGTGGCGAAAGCATCATCAGCGATGCCGATTATGACTTTATCTTCCTGGCCGAATTAAAACGCCGCGATCCACAGCATGCCTTATTGCACAACGTTGAGCCTGAACCCCAGTTTGCCGGTAAAACCGTCGACTTACCGGTGACAATGTTATCCACCGATAAGGCTTACAGTCGCGAAGAAGTCGAACGCTGGGCGGCACGGATTGAAAAGGCTGCCAACGAACTGGGTATTGATTTCGGGTCTCTACAATTCAAAGTAAGCCCCAAACTGGACGGCTATGCCGCTTACGATGACGGGCAGACCTTGTATACCCGCGGCGATGGCCGCAAAGGCACCGACATCAGCCGGGTGTTTGAACGCGGTTTACAAGTAGCCAATCAGGGCGTACGCGGCCTGGGTGCCGGTGAAATCGTGGTCAGCCGCAGCTACTTTAATCAAAACCTGGCCCAATATTTTGATAACAGCCGCAATTTTCAGGCCAGTGTCATTAAAGAAAAACAACTGGAACAGCACGCCGAACAGGCTATCGCCGATGGCGCGGCAGTGTTTTACCCGTTTGCCCTGCTCCCGGCCTGG
>CAIUWU010000018.1 GCA_903902945.1 uncultured Pseudomonadota bacterium | reverse complement strand
CGGCCTATGGTGGCACCGGGGTGAATATCGACATTGGTCAGCCAGCGGGTAAAAGCCGACAGCAGACGCGCAGTCAGTTTCCAATCTGAGCGCCACAACCGGTGTGAAATACGGTGCATCAAAACCGCATGTACGCCCGGATAAACCAGCAATACTTCGAAAAAACTGCGTGCTGCCGGATCGCGGGCAAAGACGCAATTCACATCTTCCTGCCAGGTCTGCCATAGCGAAACCGCCAGCTGTTTGGCGGAGGCAAGCACGGTCATCATTCCGCTAACCTCCAGGTGGTTTTACCGGGTACCGGCAAACCGGGAATTCTGAAAAACGAGCCCGGATTGCGCTCATCGCCCTGAACGGCGCCCAGCGGAGCCGGACTAGGGGCATGCGTTTTGGTTTCAGCACTGCTGACTGTTTTTGGCTGCAGATTACCCATGACTAATTCCCCTTTATAAGCTTTGTAAAAACCGGTTCAAATCGGCCGATTGTGGCGCCCGTTTGTTATGACAAACAAACTGACGAATCAGCGGCAGCAGACGTCCGGCCTGCCAGCCGGTGAGCTGAATGCCAAGCTGCCGATAGGCATGCATGACGCCACGGCTACCGGAATGCTTACCTAACACCAGCTGATGACGACGGCCGACTAACGCAGGATCGACCCCCTGATAGTTGCGGATATCTTTTAATAAGCCGTCGACATGTATTCCCGCTTCATGGCTGAAGGCATCACGACCAATCAGGCTCTTGCGACTGCCAATGGTGTCTCCGGAAGCGCTGGCAACTAGTGCCGACAATTCAGGAAAATCCTGCAAATCAATGCCGGTCTCAATGCCATACAGCTGTTTCAAACCGACGACGACTTCCTCGAAAGCCGCATTACCGGCCCGTTCGCCCAGTCCGTTAACCGTAGTATTCAGATGCGTAGCACCGGCCAGCGCCGCAGCCAGTGTATTGGCGGTTGCCAGACCCAGATCATTATGAGCGTGCATTTCTATTGAAAGATCACTGTGACTGCGCAACTGACTGATGGCGCTGAACACCGCAAAAGGCTCCATCACTCCCAAGGTGTCAGCAAAGCGAAACCGTGACGCTCCGGCAGCCTGTGCGGCGTCTGCCATTTGCAGTAAAAAAGACTGATCGGCCCGTGAGGCATCTTCAGCGCCGACACAGACTTCAATACCGTGATCGACTGCGGTTTTGACGCAGCGTGCCAGGGTATGCAAAACCCAGCTGCGACTTTGTTTGAGCTTGTGCTGAATATGCTGATCAGAGGCGGAGATCGATAAATCCACCATTTGTACGCCGAGTCCAAGGCAATCCGATAAATCCTGATCACGCATTCGCGACCAGACCAGCATCCGCGCCGGCAGCTTAAGATCAACGATGGCTCTGATCGATTCGCGTTCCTGAGCCCCCATCGCGGGAATACCAATCTCAAGCTCGGGAACCCCCAATGCCGCCAGTCGCTTGGCGATTGCCAGCTTTTCGTCTAACGAAAAAACTACGCCGGCGGACTGTTCACCATCTCGCAGCGTCGTGTCATCGATAATTACCTGGGTGGGCTTAGTTGGCATAAATCACTCTTTATTTCAAATCAGCTCTGCGTTCAGCCTATGGCTTCCACACTATTCAAGCAAAACACTTGCCAATTATTTAAATATAAAAAATCAACAAGTTAGCCATAAAAAACTCATGAATCGCGAAAATTGCAACATCAACAAAAACAAACCCAACATCAATTGTCATCTTTCCGACAATTAGCAGCCAATCAGCAAAATCCCAAAACAGCTGATCCGGCCAAAACCCCAAGCACTACCAAAAGCTTGACCCACCCCCCTATGCCGGGCCGAGCAGCCGGTTCTGAGACCGGAAAGCCAGAATGGTGATGCCGCTGGCGGGCAGAGAGGGTCAGGAAGATCCTTATGCCCGCCCCGGCCTCAGGCCTGACGGCGCAGTAAGCCAGCGGCAGCGGGACGGCGTTTGGATACTTGCTTTGGCCGAGCAAAGTAAGTACCGCGCCATCCGGCGCGCCAACACGCTGCGCAGCCCACAACACCTGAAGCAACAACAAGCCGCCGACCAACCTGCAACCAGCAGCAAAGACGGTTAGCCTCAAGATCGCGCCTTAGGCGTAAGTCGGCTGAAAAGCCTGCTCGGGATTCACAAACGGCGCGTTATTGACGCTATCCCAATACGGCGACAATTTACGTAGCGTAGCGACAATATCCGGCATCACTTTCAGTACTTCGTCGACTTCATGCAGAGTGTTGTATCGTGAAAAAGAAAAACGGATAGTGCCATGCGCTGCAGTATAAGGAATCTGCATGGCCCGCATCACATGTGACGGTTCCAGCGACCCCGAAGTACAGGCCGAACCGCTGGAAGCGGCAATACCCGCCTTATTCAGCAACATCAGAATCGCCTCACCTTCAATATACTCAAAAGCGATATCAGTGGTGTTAGGTAAGCGATTGTTGAGATCACCGGTAATAAAACAATGCGGTATCTGGGCAACGATGCCGCGCTCCAGACGATCGCGCATGGCTTTGACCTGGGTGTTTTCGAACTCCATGTGCTGCATCGCCAGTTCACAGGCCACGCCCAGACCGACTATTGACGCAGTATTTTCGGTACCGGCCCGCCGTCCCCGTTCCTGATGACCGCCACGCAACAAAGGCCGGAAGCGGGTTCCCCGGCGTAAATACAAGACACCAATGCCTTTTGGTGCATGCAGTTTATGACCGGAAATAGACAGCATGTCGATTTTGGTGTCTTGCAGCATCATCGGTATTTTGCCAACTGCCTGCACTGCGTCAGTGTGAAACATAACCCCAGCTGCATTAGCCATTTCGGCCATTTCCTCTACCGGAAAAATGGTGCCGGTTTCATTATTGGCCCACATCACCGAAACAATCGCAACCTGATCGGACAGCATTTTTTGATAGGCATCCAGATTAAGGCGCCCGCATTTATCGACCGGTAAACGATGAATGGTGTAACCGTCTTTTTCCAGCGCTTCGCATAAGCTCAAAATCGCCGGATGTTCGACCGTGGTAGTAATGATTTCCTTGCGATTCGGCTGGGCACGGATCGCCGACAAAATAGCGGTCGAGTCGGACTCGGTTCCGCAGGATGTAAAAATGATCTCGGAATCGTGTTCGGCACCCAGCAACTCCTGTACCTGACCACGGGCTTTTTTGATCGCTCGCGCCACGCCATCGGCAAAACGGTGAATCGAAGACGGATTACCGAACTGCTCGGTAAAAAACGGAATCATGGCATCGACTACAGCCCGATCTACTTTGGTGGTGGCATTGTTATCCAGGTAAATATCAGGCATGAGTAGTCTCCTGCATGTCGGTCAATTTGGGCATTTGTGAAGCCGGGACCACCCGGATGAACTCACCCAGCACTTCCATCAGCCGTTGCTGGATACCGGCAATCGTCATCGCCGCCATCTGGCAACCGTTACAGGCGCCGGTCATGTTGACATAAGCGATATTACCGACCACATCGACCAGTTCTACATCACCGCCATCAGCCATTAATTGCGGTCTTAGCGAGTTGAGCACCTCTTCAATTTTCTTGATACGTTGCAGATTGGTCATCGGCTTGGCTTCTGCCACTGCTTCCGGTTTGGCCAGCGGCGCGGCAGCCGGATCAAAACTTTCGCCGCGCTCTTTCAACACTTTTTCCAGAATGGCTTCGATATCTTCATGACAAGCAGCACAACCGCCACCGGCCTTGGTGTAATTGGTGACATCTTCAACCGTACGCAGTTTGTTGGCCCAGACCATTTCTTCGATCATCACCGCATCGATGGCAAAGCATTTGCAAATCAAGGCACCTTCTTCATGGTCATCCTGCCATTCCTCGCCACGATAATTGGCAATTGCCGCCTGCAAAGCTTCCCGGCCCATGACCGAACAGTGCATTTTTTCCGGTGGTAATCCATCGAGCTCGGCGGCGATATCCTGGTTGGTGACCTTGAGCGCCTGATCCAGAGTCATACCCTTGATGATTTCGGTTAATACCGAAGACGAGGCAATCGCCGACCCGCAGCCAAATGTCTGAAACCCGGCATCCTCGATGATTTCGCTGTCCGGATTGACTTTTAACGTCAGCCGCAAGGCATCACCGCAGCTGATGGAACCTACTTCACCAATGGCATTGGCATCCACCACCGCACCGGCATTTTTCGGGTTGAAAAAATGGTCTTTCACTTTATCGGAATAATCCCACATGACGGTTCCCCCGGAAATTAAGAGCAGGTTTTGGTCGGCGCGCCGTTATCGGTAGTCGAAAATGACGACCCGCAGGCACAACTCTTGACGGCATTCGGATTATTAAACTTGAATCCAGAACCTTCCAGACTGTCGACAAAATCGATCGACATTCCATCGAGTTTGGGAAAACTGAGCGGATCGACAAACAATTGCACCGAATCGCAATCGACAACGATATCGTCGGCTTTGGCCGACTCTTCCAGCCGCAGACCATACGACAAACCGGAACAACCACCATCGGTCACTTCAATACGCAAGCCGCCGGTAGGTTTTTCGGAACTGCTGATAAATCGGGCCACAGCACTGATGGCACCTGGGGTTAAGCTAATCATTTTTAAATCTCCTGACTGGATTGGCATTGATCTTGTAATAGATAAAGCAACCGTCGTGCCATATAGCCTGAAAATCAGTAACACCTTGATTATTAAAGCTTGCCGTGGAATCCTGTGCCGGGTTTCATACCAAAAGTTAGCAACAAAGCCGCGGTTTTTGTCAGTTTTGCGACAAACACAATCGACTGATCAGTAAACCTAATAAGGGGGAAAACATGGATCTGGAGAATCTGGAATTGGGTGATGTGGTATATGCCGCCAGCACCTTATTTAACGATGGTAGTATGCCGGGCAGTGAGGAAGGTGAAGTACTGGTGCAACAAGGCAGCCGGGGCGTAATTGTCATGAAAGGCCATATCAAAGCCAGCCCGAATCAAAGTGTGTTTCTGGTGCGGTTCGAAGATCAGGATTTGAATCTGGGACCGCCAGTCGGCTGCTGGAGCGAAGATCTGAGCGTTGACCCAAACGGCGAGGAAGCTTGATGGAGGCACAACAGTTTTTAGCGGAGTTTGAGCCTATTGCCAATGCGCGGGACGCTTGATTAAAACGAGAGTTTATATTGCACTTGACGCTATCAGTCTTCCGCAGCAAAACACTGCGGATAATCGAGACACACTTCGCAGGACGGTGCCCGGCACACATAAATGCCTTCGGCTTCGCATAACTGTTTGTAAAGAAATTTCTTCCATTTCATATCGTTGCTGTTGGCCGCCGCCAGCCGGGGAAAATTGTGTTGAAGCAGATCCGAAAGATGCTGACGGCTCCATAACCCCAAATCCTGCCACAAATGATCACTACCCAGACAGGCGGCCACGATCAGCGTGATCAGAATCTCGGCATCGGGATTTTCGGTGTCGGCGAACTGACGCAAATACTGCTCAAGGTCCTGCTTTTCCAGCATGCGGCTGAAATCCAGCTGCCTGCCTGTCTGTGCGGTCTCTGCCAGCGGATACCCTGAAAAGCGCTGCGCCAGCAATGACCGAAACCGGGTTTCGGTCATTGCCAGTGCATCGGGTAATACCCCCTTGCCCACTTGCCAGCTGGCTATGATTTGCGCCAGCCAGACACAATTCCGGCTGCCATCGGCAACCGCCATCAGCTGCTGAAAATACTGTTGTCGCTCATCGACCGGCGTTACCGCAGGCTTGGTCATTGCTGTCCCCTTTCGCAAAATGAACTCCGGCAATCATCGTCACACCTGGTGCTAACAGCCTTGTCCGGCTTTCTCAGACACTTCCGTCAGCCGACAGACTAGCGGAGCAAGCCGGTTCTCAGTATTCAACCCGGATATCTTCATCGCGGACTATCATCTGGCAGGCCAGACGCCATTCGGAAGGCAGGTCATCGACAATCATGGTTTCGAGCTGATCGCCGCTGATTTTGCCGAGCTGCTTAAGCACGGTTTTTTCTTTTTCGGTCAACGGACCGCCCATGCGCTGGATTTTTTTGTCGATACTCGACACCTTGACCAGACAACTGCCACATTCGCCATCTTCACATTGAAAATTAATCGGAATCTTGTTTTCCAGCGCCAGTTTTAACAGTGTCTGTGTGTGACTGCCAGCGACAGCATAAACAGTCTTGTCACGGTATTCGGGACTGGTAAAAGTTACTAAAGCCATAGTTGTACTCCTGTGCGCTAAACCGGTTTAACGGAAATATGTCCGCCCAGCACCTGGGCCTGGCAGGCCAGCCGATTGTGTTTGCCGGCCATGTTTTCCCGCAGAATCTTGTCTTCCAGTACCGAAGGTTCACTGAGATTGTTCCAGCCCTCGGTGACTTTCATCAGGCAGGTACCGCAATCGCCTTCACGACAGCCATAAGTCACTGCCGAGCCGACTTTTTCCGACACTTCAATGACGCGGGTACCCGCCGGCACAGTGACGGTTATATTGATATCTTCAAAAGTAATGGTCGCTTTGGCCATTGTTATCGCTCCTATCTAATTAAAAATTAACGGCTAAACCGGCATGAACCGCCAGTTCGACCTGCTTATTGCATTGCCTCGCGACAATGACTTTATTGCTGCTCATCCGTGAATGGAAAACTCCCGATCAGCTGATCTTGCTCAAGCAAGATCTTCAAAATTAATGCTTTTGGCTTCCCTTAAACCCATCAGTTCGCGCGCCAGCTCCAGACCAAACTGTTCGCAATCCTGAATTTCCTGATCGGTGGGAATTAATTTGACCCGGATACCGGGAATCGGCACCCGCAGTTTCAGACCGCGCAATCTGTCTTCGACCAGCCGCACACCTTCGCCGGTCCAGCCATAGGAACCAAACACCCCGCCCAATTTGGCTTTGAGATTGACCACGGTTAATGAAGACAATAAATCCCAGATTGGTTTGACGGCGTCACCGTTAATGGTCGGCGTCCCCAGCACCAGGCCATCGGATTCTTCGATCAGATCGACAAACGGCCCGACCTCACCGCCTTCCAGATCATAAAGTGACACTCTGACGTCCTCGACCCGGGTTGCGCCCTGATAAATCGCTTCTGCCATGCGCCGGGTATTGCCGTAAGAACTGATATAAAAGATCAGCAGCGATTTCTGATGCGGGCTGATTTCGCTGTGCAAAGCCGGACTGGATAGCTGTCGGTAGCGGTGGATGTAACGATCCGGGCGGTCGCGCAAGATCGGCCCATGCGCGGGTGCAATCAGCTGCAACGGCAAAGGCTCTATCAGCTGCAGAGCACTCAGAACATATTGCTTAAAGGGCCGCATAATATGGGCATAGTAGTATTCAAACGAAAACCGGAAATCGCCTACCAGATCATTGAACAGCCGGTTATCACAAAAGTGACAACCAAACACATCTCCCGAAAACAAGGTGTGTTCTTCGGGAACATAGGTGCATTGCGTATCCGGCCAGTGCAGAAACGGTGTATGCAAAAACTGCAGACTACGGTCACCCAGACTGACCGAATCGCCGGTCAATACCGGCGTAAAACTTAATGACTCCTGCTTCAGCAAGCCCTTGAGCATGGACTGGGCTTTATGGGAAATGAACAGCTGCGCTTGCGGAGCGCGCCGCATCAATTCAGGCAAGGCACCGGTATGATCGGGTTCCAGATGATTGAGAACAATGACTTTGATTTCCCGATATTCAGCCACGCTTTCGAGACGGGCGAAAAAATCGTCGGCAAACGCTTCCTTGACCGTATCGATCACCGCCACTCCGGCACTGCCGCGCACCAGATAGGCGTTATAACTGGTGCCATTGGCGGTTTTGAGAATAATGTCGAAACTGCGCAACTGCGGATCGAGCGCGCCAATCCAGAACAGCCGCGAGGATAGCGCGACAGCCTGTGGCTGGCTGTGACTGTCGGTTACCCTAACCCCGTCCATCCGCTGCATCCCGGCGTTCAAGCTGCGGACAGCTTTCCAGATCAGCACCGGCTTCTGCCAGCGGCAAACCTAACCAAAGTCCAATTTGTTGCGGATCAAATCCGGCCCGGCGCTGGCCGTTGACTTCCAGCAATGGCCGGCGAATTAACAAGGGATCGGCCACCATCCGCTCAATAGCCTCGGCTTCGCTTAACCGCTCCGGTATCAGATCGCCGTTTTTAATCGCCGGTGCGCTGTAGTTAAACCATTGCGCGACCGGCAAATCAGCAAAAAAAGAACGTAAGCGCGCTTTGTCCTTGGCCCAAGGCTGCTGCAGAATGTCATAAATCACTAACAGACAGCCGGCATCGGTCAGCCGTTTCTTTTGCCGGGTATTGTTGATACAGCCCGGTTTTTCATAAAAATGCACCGTAATCATGGCTACTAATGTGCCTGTAACTCCGCCATCACTTCCGCCATTCTGTCCGGCGGAATCCCGGTTAACGATCCGGGCGGATTCAACGGCAGATTCAGGGCATCGAGAATGGCGCCTTCAATCGGACAAATACTGGCGCATTGCGGTACCGAAAAATCACCCTCGCATTCAGTACATTTGCGGGCATCGATCAGAAAATGCGGTTTGGCTTCATAAATCGCCTGACTGGGACACAGCGGCTCACAGGCAAAACAGTTGACACAGCTTTCGATAATTTTCAGGGCCATGATTGCTTCTCCTCTCAGGCATGCGCTCGCTGTTCAAGCGGCTGGGCATCGAGCTTGCCGCTGGCGGCCATTTCCAGATACACCGCCAGCACCGCCGCTTCGATTGTTTCCATCGCGTGTTCGCCATTAGGCATGATGCCGGCCTGTTCCAGCATTTCCCAGGGTTCATAGCCGATTTTGGAACACAGCACCGCTTCACAGCCCTGCAAGGTACGGATGGTCCGTTGCAACACGCTTTCGCCGTCACCACAGCTAGTATCGCCTTCACAATACTGGTCGACTTTACGGTGGCCGATAAAGCGCACGCCATCGGCTGAGGCTTGATAAATCAGAAACTCCTTGGCATGTCCAAAATGAACATTGATCACACCCTGGCCGCTGCTAGCAACCGCCATCAGAGCCGGACGGCTTTGTTGTTTGTCAGCCGAGGCATGCTGCGCGGCAGCATCGGCTTTGGCGGCACGTTTGCTGTTCATCTCTTCGGCGATAGCCTGATGAATGACTTTGCGTTTTTCCATCGCCGCCTGGTAATCGATTTCCATGGTTTCAATCTTGTCGAGCGTAAACTCCTCACCCCGGTCTTCACCCAGCATCCCCACCGCATCGGCACGACACTGACGACAATGACGCATCATGTTCATGTCACCGGCACAACTGTCCTGCAAAGCCATCAGCTCATCCGCGGTCGGGCCGCGCTGGCCCATGACGCCGTAGAAAGTGCCATGCTCGGCTTCGGCAATCAGCGGCATCACGTTATGCAGGAAAGCCCCTTTGGCTTTGACGATTTTGCTGACTTCGGCCAAATGCTGATCATTGACCCCGGGAATCATCACCGAATTGACTTTGACCAGAATGCCTCTGGCCACCAGCATTTCCAAACCCTTTTGCTGTTGTTCGATCAGAATTCTGGCGGCTTTTTTGCCTTTGATGCGACGGTTT
>CAIUWU010000017.1 GCA_903902945.1 uncultured Pseudomonadota bacterium | reverse complement strand
GTAGTCATGATGTTTTTCCCGCTTTTAGTTATTAAAAAGATTGTTTTTTTGATATTTTCGACTCACTAGCGCACATCAAAGCGCCGTGCTTGCCGTCAATCCCGAATTGTTAAAGAGCTGAAACCGTGTTGCCGTTTCGTTGTGTAACAGTATAGTCGTTTTTCACTTTGTTGCAAGCTTTTTTTTCTAGCAATTGAAGATAGCATTTTATCGCTTATAAGTTACTGATTTTAATAGAGAAAAACCGAAAAACGCCGCGCGTGACACGGGCAATGCACTTGTATCGGTTTTTCACGCGCGGCGCTTAAAACGCATTGTCGTCGGTTTTTTAGCATGTTTTATATGCTTGCGTGTGTTGCTTGCGTGTTATTCAGCATGATTTTTATTTCAATTTTTGCTTAAGCAAATTTACATTAAAAAGCTTGCAATTTTTATTTTTCGTAAAAACTTGACAAATAAAAAACATGCGAAAAATTGACTTGCTCGCTGTTTTATGCTATTTGCTGAAATCCCGACTGTTTTACCGGGTTATTATTTGAACAGTGTTATTTAACGTCGATAAATTAAATCCCGACTAAATCGCGCGGTTTTTAGTCAAATGAGAATGATCCTCATTTCCCGTTCCATGGTTCGCCCTCCCTTCCATAGTGGCGTGCGGCCTAGGTTGCCATGGCGGCACCAAGGAAACCTCCCCACCCCACTGGAATATGGGGCCTGTCCTAAATGGCGACCATAGGATTCCTGCCTACCGCCGCTGTCCCGCTCAGAGCCGCCCTTGGCTCGCTACAGCCCACCAAAAAGCCGACACAGTGGTCGGCTGGCTTGGCTTAGTAGAAGCTGGCGAAACCGTAGTCTTCTTCGCTGGGTCGGTCATACCAATCCGGCTCAAGGTCTTTGGCATCCAGGTAGATGACTTCGGGTGGCTCTGGCAGGTATTCGATTTCCTCGATCTCGTCGCCGCTGATTTCCTCAACGCCGTAGACTTCAATCAAGGCGGTATTCAGTTCTTCCTCAATCCGTTTGGCATCAACAAAAGATTGGTGCATGGTTTGAGCAAAGAAGTCGAAATGTGAGTTGGTTGATTTCATGGTCATTCTCCGTTTTTTGTTGTTGGAATCAGTCACCGCTGACTGAGACTTATTGTCGCCGGAGAACATTGGCTTGACGTTGGGACTTAACTGGCGGTTTTGGCGCCCTTGGTTTGTTTAACACGCGCACGCGAGGCCACGAAAATCGACACCGGTTAAGATAGGTGTGCGCGTGGCCTGGTGATGGGGAACCGGTTAAGGTATGTGGTGAAAAGCTTGTCGGTTTAAGCTACCCTCCAATCAGTTTCGTCCCAATTGCCCTTGCCGTGATTGCACTCGTTACACAGCACCTGAAGATTATCAAGACAAAGGGCCAGTTCGGGGTATTTCTTTCTTGGTTTGATGTGATCGACATTGATTACAGCGCCCTCTTTTGGCGTAGCACCACAGCATTGACATCTTGCGCCATGAAGTTTGATTGCCCTCATCCTCAATCTCCTCCACTCAAAACTAAACAAGAATGCGTCATCGGCCACACTGGGCTTAGGCTCTTTAACCGCAGTTGCTAATTTTTCAGTAACCTTGCGAGGTCGAGAAAACGAAGGCGGTTCTTTTGATATGTTGGTTAAAACTTCGAGATTTTGATTAACAAAAGCCTTGTCGCTAAGATTACAGGGCTTGTGAATACCGCGATTCCTTAAAATTTCAGTCATCAACTCATAGGGACTGACGCCAATCTTTGCCGCATAGCCCAACTCATTTCTGGCAATCTTGAACATCAACGATGTCTTAATCTTTGGTTTCTTCATATCATCCTCACAACGGCCTCGGCCCGACAAACAACTTAAGAATCTGCTATAGAACCCCCTACCCCACCAGCCTGACTGTGTGAAGTTGGAGTGAATCTGCCCCTTATGGGGAGCCTGATCCACCGTGTGCCATTATCAACACACGGTGTCCCTCGACCATCAGGCTTTAGAACGGTCGCCGGATTATTAAGGATTTGCACCCGCTCTGCCGATCATAGGCAAGCTTACCGGTAGCTATTTGGGCTGTGAAGCTGCACACTCAATCAGTAACCAATGACTTATAGGCTTAAGTGATTGAGCGCCCCTTTCTGATCTGTCTGGCAGGGCGCCCGACTCCCGCTAAGGAATCAACCGGTTTGACTTTATCGAATACTGATGGCCGCTAAACCTTCCGAAACGTGTATCTGACGTGAATCAAAATCATGATGTAAAAATAGTGGTAAGTCAACACTTACTTATAATGGCAGAAACCGCAATAAACGCTCTATAAGCGCGTCTCGCGCCCGACCCGCTACGTTGATACTGATTTTTTTGCCGTGAGCCGTCAGCGCGATTTTTAGCGGCAAAATGACCGTGTTTTGTATGACAGCAATGCCGGCATTTACGGTTGATTGAGAAACAGCCCGAAAACCTTGGCTCGGTGAGTGACACAAAAAAGGGGCCGAAGCCCCGTTGGTTAAAGTTGGCGCAGCCTGATCTCTTCTTGCGCTAACATCAGCAGTGGGTGATGGGCCTTCATGCCCGCAGGCCAGGCACTGTAGTCAGGCCCATTGGAGCTGTAGCGGGCGATCACCTCGTCCGTTTCGTGCAGCGGCTGTGGGCAGAGATACAGGTCGGCGTTGCGCTCGATGACGACGCCCAAGTGAATGCAGTTTGGGCAATCGTGTTGGTGAATTGCAGATGTTCTTGAAATCTTCATGTGATTCTCCTAGATGCGAACTTCGATCAGTTGACGTTGGGTCATGCGAACCCGTTTCGGGAACAGGCCCAGCGCTTCGTATTTGGCGTAAACATCGCCGTTCTTGACCTGGCACACGGCGACGACCGTGCGGAATCCAATGCTCATGCCGACTTTCAGGTCTTTTGCTTGAATGGTGGTTTTCATGACGTTTCCCGTTTTTGTTGTTGTGAGCGTGTATTGTCGGCTCAGAACAGTGGCAAAACAGTGGTGATTTCTAACATCCATTCTACCGCCGCCTCTAATATCGTGGGTGTAAACAGATGATAGTAGATGTTAGCCAGGGTCATGCGAACCAAGGCCAGATTGCAGACAAAAAGAAGCCGCAGGTTAATGCGGCTTTGAGTTGCCTCTTTAGGAAGGCCGAGAACACACATGAAGTGTTTGGTTATGCAGAGAGCTATGGCTCGATCTGCGGAATCTGTGCCATCCGTGGCCTGTGAATAGTAACTGGTGACTTACTTCCCGTCAACCTCGACAAGCTGAATGTGGTCGTAATTTGAGTGGGCGATATTGTTTAGCGCCTGTCTTACTTCATTCAGCGCCTCTTCCGCCGTGAATTGGTCTGTGTAGATGGCCATTGTCATTGCCGGTTGTGGAAACTCGAAGCGCGCTACTTGGAAATTCATGTTCCAGCACACGAACACCGAACCATCTTTCATGTCTTTGATGAACCAGAATTTCATAGTGCCACCAACATCAAGCCGCCCACGACGTAGAAGACATAGAATGCCGCAATCAACCAGTTGAAACACCAGCCGAAGCACGCTCTTATAAAACCTTTCATATCATTCCCCGTTTGTTGTTGTGAGCGGTCATTATGCAACCGCTCACATGGTTTGTCAGTGGTGACTTATTCTTTGCCGATCAGAGTGGAATCAATCACTCTGCCGACAAGATCAAAGGGCGTTTCTGCGTCTTCAAAGTGATGAAGCTGTAGCAGCTCCGCTGGAATATCGATGGTGTCTACATCGATGAAGCCGAAGCCGAAGTAAACGCCCAGTCTGAACATATCAGCGACTTCGCTGTATTCGAGAACAGTAACCGGGTGGGTCAGCATTGTGAATGCTACATCGATTGCATAGGTGAAGACTTCTCTCAACTCGCTATACAGCGAAACATCGGTGTTGATGGTGAGATCACCGCTTTCTTCATACCGGACAGAGATCGCGACGGCCCCATCGAGAATCACATTGACGGTGGTGCGGTCTGCTTCTACTAATTCAAATTTTAGTTGGTCTTTCATAGCGTTTCTCGGTGTTGTTGTAAGAGTGTGCATTGTGCAATGCCGGTGCTGGGTTGTCGTTGGCGAAAATAAGTCACCAATGACTTGACTTTTGGGTGAAAAATATGTTAGGCTTTGCCGCAGCTTCGGCCCTGAAGCGAGAGCAGAACAAAGCCTAAAAAATCTACCTCAACGACTTGCCCCAGACTTGCAAAAAAGTTTGTTGGACAAACCATGGAAAAAGCCGCTGAGTCTCACCCGAAAACCTTGGTTCACACCCCTTAGGCTCACCCAAGGCAAACCCGCGTCAACCTTGGATTCTTCAAAACAGGCACTCTAACGGATTTACCCTTGGTTTGTCCTTTCCAACAAAAATCACCACCTCTCCAAACCGTAGTGGCGCGCTGCCTAGCTTATATGGCGCTCCATAGGATTTTTGCCATGGTAGCCGGGGCGGGGTAGACCAAGG
>CAIUWU010000016.1 GCA_903902945.1 uncultured Pseudomonadota bacterium | reverse complement strand
TTCCTCAGCCAGAGAGCGTAGGACTATCCCGATCCGTTCAATGATATTGGGTTGAATACCCTCGGTCGGTTCGTCCAGGAGTAACACCTTGGGATCGCCCACCATTGCGCGAGCTATGGCCAATTGCTGTTGCTGACCACCCGACAAATCGCCGCCACGCCGGTTAAGCATTTGCTTCAGCACCGGAAACAACTCATAAACACTATCAGGAATCTGTTTGATTCCCTGCTTTCTGGCTACCCTCAGACCCACTCTAAGATTTTCCTCGACAGTCAGTAACGGAAAAATTTCCCGTCCCTGGGGGACGAAACCAATCCCTAGTTCCGCCCTCACTTCGCTGCGCAAGCGACTTAGATCAACACCATCAAACACGATGCTACCTTCAGCCACCGGAATCAGACCCATCACAGCTTTCAGCAAAGTGGTCTTGCCGACGCCGTTGCGCCCCATTAAACACAAGCAAGTGCTTGCAGCGACCTGTAAATCGATATCCCATAAGGTATGGCTGGCGCCATAAAACTGTTGTAAACCTGTTATTTGCAGCATTATTCCCCCAGATAAACCTGAATCACGCGCGGATCGTTTTGCACATCATCCATGCTGCCTTCGGTTAATACCGAACCTTCATGCAGCACGGTCACCCGCTTGGCGATACTGCGGACAAAAGCCATGTCATGCTCGACCACCACTAATGAATGCTTGCCCTGCAAAGACAATAACAATTCAGCGGTTCTTTCGACCTCCTGATGCGTCATCCCGGCAATCGGCTCGTCAACCAGCATCACTTTCGGGTCTTGCATCAGCAACATACCAATCTCCAGCCATTGTTTCTGGCCGTGCGACAGGATCCCCGCCGGCTTATCCAGCAAATGGGTGAGACCAATGGTGGCCAGCACCTCATAAATCCGTGCCAGTTGCTCATCCTGCAAACGGCTGAACAAAGTCGCCCAGGTGGATTTATTGGTTTTTAACGCCAGTTGCAGGTTTTCAAACACACTCAGGGCATCGAATACACTGGGCTTTTGAAATTTGCGGCAAATCCCGGTTTCGGCAATCGCCGGTTCGTCCAGTTGCAATAAATCAATGGTCTGACCAAAAAATACACTGCCGGTATCGGGACGCGTCTTGCCGGTAATCACATCCATCAAGGTGGTTTTACCGGCGCCATTAGGCCCGATCAGACAACGTAATTCACCGGCATCAATATATAGCGAAAGATTATTCAGCGCCTTGAAGCCATCAAAGCTGACACTGACATCTTCCAGATACAAAATGGTTCCGTGTCTGCTATCGATTACGGTATCCATGCCCTGCACCATACCCGCTTCCATTACTACACCCTGATTAATCATAACCCAGCCTCCTGAGCACCCGGAGTAAGCAGCTGTCGTTGTGCTGTCCAGCGCCTGATCCAGTGATCGAACAGACCTACCAGACCGCGCGGCAAATACATGGTCACTATCACAAAGATTGCACCCAGCGAAAACAGCCAGATTTCTGGCATCAGACCGGTCAGCAAGGTTTTGGCATAGTTGACCAGAATGGCACCGATCACGGCACCGTAAAGTGTGCCGCGACCGCCCACCGCTACCCAGATCACCACTTCCAGCGCGTTGATCGGTGAAAACTCACTGGGATTGATGATACCGACTTGCGGCACATATAAGGCACCAGCCAGCCCGGCCAGCATGGCCGAGAATACAAAAATCCACAGTTTGAAATATTCGACCCGATAGCCCAGAAACCGCACTCGCGACTCCTGGTCCCTGATCGCCGTAATCACTTTGCCCATTTTGCTGCCGGCAAGCGCCTGCCCCAGCAGCAAAGCAATAATCAGCAGCAAGCCCGAAGTCAGCAACAATAACGAACGTACAGCATCGGACTGGATACTGAAACCGAGAATATCTTTGAAATCGGTCAAGCCGTTATTACCCCCAAAACCCATCTCATTCCGAAAAAAAGCCAGCATCAGGGCATAGGTAAGTGCCTGAGTAATGATGGATAAATACACCCCGGTCACCCGGGAACGAAACGCCAGCCAGCCGAACAGCAAGGCCAGAAACCCCGGCACTAGTAAAACCATCAGCCCGGCGAATCCAAAATGCTGAAATCCCTGCCAGTACCAGGGCAGTTCTTTCCAGTTGAGAAACACCATAAAATCCGGCAACAGCGGATCGCCATAAACACCCCGATCACCAATCTGCCGCATCAGATACATCCCCATCACATAACCGCCCAGCGCAAAAAAGGCGCTGTGTCCCAACACCAGAATACCGGCATAACCCCAGACCAGATCCAGTGACAACGCCAGCAAGGCAAAACACCAGTATTTGCCAACCAGCGAAATCGAATAAGCGGAAAACTTGAAGGCCGATCCTTCCGGCAACAGCAGATTTCCCAGCGGCATCAGCAGCGACACCAGCAGAATCACTGCTATCACCAACCCAAATGATTTATCTAAATTTTTCATGATTTAGTTCTCCACCGCCCGGCCTTTTTGCGGAAACAAGCCGCGGGGACGTTTTTGTATAAACAGAATGATGAATACCAGCACCAGAATTTTGGCCAACACCGCCCCGGCATATGGCTCTAAAAATTTGTTGGCAATCCCCAGTGAAAAGCCGGCCAGCAAGGTGCCGTACAAATTGCCAACCCCGCCAAACACCACCACCATGAACGAATCGACGATATACGACTGACCGAGATTGGGGCCGACATTGGTAATCTGGCTCAAGGCCACTCCGGCGATACCGGCAATCCCGGAACCCAGGCCGAAGGTCAGCGCGTCGACCTGACCACTAGGAATACCCATCGCTCTGGCCATTGCCCGGTTCTGCGAGACGGCCCGGACTTCCAGCCCCAGCCGGGTACGTTTCAGAATCTGCACCAGCAAACCAAACACCAGCAGACTGAAAATCAAGATATAAAAACGATTCCAGGTCAGTGATAGAAAATCGTTGATCTGCCAGGAACCGGACATCCAGTCAGGTGAAGAAACACTGCGGTTCAACGGCGAAAAGATCGAGCGCACGGTTTGCTGCAAAAACAGACTGACGCCAAAAGTGGCCAGCAAAGTCTCCAGCGGCCGACCATAGAGATGGCGGATAATGCCGCGTTCGATGGCAATCCCGGCCAGACCGGCGACGATGAAAGCCACCGGAATAGAAAGCATGGTCGCCAGCCCCAGATAATCTGGCAGCCATTGCTGCAACACATAGACGGTGTAAGCGCCCAGCATCATCAGTTCGCCGTGGGCCATATTGATGACCCCCATCACACCAAAGGTAATCGCCAGCCCAATCGCCGACAACACCAGCACCGCACCTAAACTCAAACCGAAAAACAGGGTTTCCATCGCCGCGTAGGCCTGAATCCGGCCTTTGATTTCAATCAGCGCGGCAGCAGCGAGATTACGAATATCGCTGTCGGCTTCTTTGAAATGCTCACCGTCTGTTTCGGTCATCGCTTGCAATTGATTGACAAGCTCCTGGCTGTTGACGGTTTTCAGGCTGGCAATCGCCTGAATGCGCTGTTCTTTGTTGCCATTTTGCATTTGATCCAGCAAAACCAGGCGCCGAATCGCCGCAGCGACAGCATCATCGCTTTCTGTTTGCAAGCGTTCGGCCAGCCGTGCTGCCGAACTCTGGTCCATTAATTTTCCTAATGCCTCTACCGCCAATAAACGGCTTCCGGCATCGGCATCATTCAACTGCTGCAAGGCGATAGCCTTTTTCAGCAGGGTACGAATCCGGTTATTGACATTTATTTTTGACAACTGGCTTTTATCCAGATTGTCCAGCACTGTTTTGCTGAGTGCATCGCTGAACAGCGCAGGCTCGCCAGGACGATTGACGATAACCAGTTTGCCGTCAGCCTTGAGCTCCATCAGTCGACCCTCCTGCAAGGCCTGCAACAACTCCAGGCTATCAGGCAGATTGGCTAGTTGTTCGATCGCGGCTTCTTTATCCGGCATGGTGCCGCTACGAAGAAGCTCCAGTAATTCGGGCCGGGTTGCTTCGGCCCGCAACAGCGGACTGAACCCCAGGGATAAGCACAGCCACAGGCCGCAGCAGAAAAATTTGATATGAGACGAACAATTCACAGAGGTTTCCTTACTTGTTCCGAGGAAAGCCGACAAGCATCCACTGCCGCCGGCTTTCGTGGTCTAACCAGATTTCAAGCCAACATTAATATTTCTGACCTGAACACTTTTTGGTTTTAGTGTTGTAGTTACCGCAGTTGATCGGCGCGGTCCAGTCAGCAATGATCGGTTTGCTATCAGGCAGGAAATCCGACCAAGCATCACCGTCAACCAGTTTGTTGGTTTGCCAGACGGTGACGAACTGACCATCACCTTGGATTTCACCAATCAAGACAGGTTTGCTGATATGGTGGTTAGGCAGCATTTTCGAGGTACCGCCGCTCAGATTAGGATACTCAACACCGATGATCGCTTTTTGCACTGCATCCGAATCTGTAGTGCCCGCTTTCTCAACCGCTTTCACCCACATATTGAAACCGATGTAATGGGCTTCCATAGGATCGTTGGTTACTCGTTTCGGGTTTTTGATGAACTCATGCCATTTGTCGATAAATGCCGCATTTTTGGTGCTATCCACGCTCATGAAATAGTTCCAGGCTGCCAAATGACCAACCAGTGGTTTGGTATCCATACCTGACAGTTCTTCTTCACCCACTGAGAAAGCAACAACCGGAATATCTTCCGCTTTAACACCTTGGTTACCCAGTTCTTTGTAGAACGGTACGTTGGCATCACCGTTGATGGTTGAAACCACCGCAGTTTTCTTGCCGGCTGAACCGAATTTTTTAACGTCAGCGACAATACTTTGCCAGTCAGAATGTCCAAACGGGGTGTAGTTGATCATGATGTCTTTGGAATCAACGCCTTTGGATTTCAG
>CAIUWU010000015.1 GCA_903902945.1 uncultured Pseudomonadota bacterium | reverse complement strand
CGCACCTTCGGAAAAAATAGCCAAATCGGTAGTGCCACCACCAATATCAATCAGACACACCCCCAGATCTTTCTCATCATCGGTTAGCACGGATGAACAGGATGCTAACTGTTCCAACACAATATCATCGACATCTAAACCACATTTACGGATACATTTAACGATATTCTGCTCGGCGCTGACGCTGCTGGTCACCATATGTACCTTGGCCTCAAGACGAATGCCGGACATGCCGATCGGTTCTTTAATCCCTTCCTGCTGATCAATCACAAACTCCTGCGGCAAAATATGCAGGATTTTCTGATCAGCCGGTATCGCAACGGCCCGCGCCGAATCGATCACCCGGTCAATATCATGCTGCGTCACTTCCTTTTCCTTGATAGCAACTATGCCGTGTGAATTCAGACTCTTGATGTGGCTCCCGGCAATGCCCGCAAACACCGACTTGATCTGACATCCGGCCATTAACTCGGCTTCTTCCACGGCACGTTTAATCGAATGCACGGTAGACTCTAGATTCACCACAATGCCGCGCTTCAGACCTTTGGACGGCGCTGTCCCGATACCGATGATTTCTATTTCATCGCCTCCGCGGTATTCGCCAACAATCGCTGCAACTTTGGTTGTACCTATGTCCAGTCCCACTAATAAATTTCGATCTGTTTTTTTGGCCATATCTTTGCTCAATAAGCGTTAAATTCAGGTTTTGGTTTTTGCCACGATGGTTTTCCAATTAATGGCGGTATCTGGTTTCCAGGTAATGGCAAAACCATTCGGATAACGGGTATCGACAATAGCAATTGCCGCTAATTGTTCTTCACCCAACAAATCCATGGTTTTCAGAAAGCGTTGCATATTTTCCAAAGGCGCCTTGCGCCCCAGTTGCATTTCTATGCCATTCGCAAGCTTGATTTTCCAGGCTCGCCGTTCGTTAACATGAAATTCGGCCAATTGCATCGCCTTATCTTTGAGAACGATGTAAACCCCTTTCATGATCTCTAATAATTTCTTTTCCTGTCCCTCAGGCCCGGTCACCAACGGCAGATTGTTAAACTCTTCGATATTGTCGGGGATCAAAACATCGCCCTGATTATTCAACAGCGCTGTTTGTCCCCAACGCACTACCGGTTTATGCTCGGTAATTTTGATATACACCGCATCCGGCCAAACCCGTTTGACATCGACACGTTCAACCAAAGGTAAAGAGCTGATGGTCTGATGTACTGTATTCATATCGGCCTGATAAAAGCCTTTTTTAATTTCCTGCGCAATAGCGGCTTTCAATTTATCCTTATTGATGTATTGAAAAGCGCCTTCGACTTTTACATACCGAATCGGCTTGCTTTCCGCATTCTGATTGCTTACATAAGTCCAGCTACCTACAGCAATGCCCAGCAACAGCGAAAGAAATACAATCAGGCTATTTTTGGCCTTCATCAATCACCACGCTGGTTTCCAGAATACGCCAGACCAGTTGATTAAAATCAATGCCGGCCGCTTTGGCCGCCATTGGCACCAGACTATGGTCGGTCATGCCAGGCACCGTATTCACTTCAATCAGTTGCGCCTGATCCTGGTTATCAATAAACACATCCACCCGTGCCCAGCCTTTAACCTGTAAACCCTGACAGGCCTTGACCGCCAGCACCTGTAACTGTTGCTCCCGTTCCTCACTTAATCCACAAGGACAATGGTAACGCGTAGTATTGGCCTGATATTTCGCCTCAAAATCATAAAACGCATTGGGCGTTTCCAGCCTGATAGCCGGTAAAGCCTCACCATCCAGAACGGCAACGGTATATTCGGCACCGGTTACCCACTGTTCGGCATACACATCGCAATCAAATTGCTTAGCCACCAAAAAAGCCTTGAGCAATTCATCACGGTTAGTCGCTTTGCTCATGCCGATACTGGATCCTTCCTGGGCAGGCTTGACGATCACCGGAAAACCCAGTTGACTGATGCAATCATCAAGCTGCGCTTCATCACTCAACAAAAACCATTTTGGCGTGGTTAGCCCCAAACCTTGCCAGCACAATTTGGTACGCAACTTATCCATCGCCAATGCGGAAGCCAGCACCCCTGAACCGGTATAAGGCAGATGCATCACTTCCAGTATGGCCTGCAACACGCCGTCTTCACCGCCACGACCATGAATAATGTTGAACACCCGATCAAACCGCTTATTCGCCAGCGCCTCAATCGGACTACCGGTCACATCGATTGCCACCGCATCGATTCCTTGCCGCGACAAAGCGTCAAAGACAGCTCGGCCACTGCGCAGTGACACTTCACGTTCAGCGGCACTGCCGCCCATCAACACGGCAACCCTGCCAAACTCGGCGGCATTTTTTATCCGTAATGGTTTCATGCTTGGTCTCCTGCCCGACATACTTCGGTTTGCAACTCAACGCCAAACTGCTGCTGAACCTGCTGTTGAATATGGCGAATCAAATTTTCGATATCCATCGCTGTCGCACCGCCCTGATTTTCAATGAAATTGGCATGTTTTTCCGATACCACCGCGCCACCGATCCGATAACCTTTTAAGCCGCAAGCCTCGATCAGACGGGCCGCATAATCACCGGGCGGATTCTTAAACACCGAACCGCAGGTCGGCTTATTGGTCGGCTGGGTGTTGTTACGTTTTTCCAGCAATGCCTTGATATGTAGCTGACTGGCTTCGCTATCACCTTTGCTTAATGTTAATTCGGCGGACAGAAACCACTCCTTGGCGAGCCCTTTTACCGAACGATAAGCAACCTGAAACTGCTGCTTGTCCCGCTGGGTCACCTGACCGTCGGCATTGATCATCTCGACCCGATCGACGATTTGCCAGGTTTCGCCACCAAAAGCACCGGCATTCATTTTCAAAGCACCGCCCATGGTGCCGGGAATACCGGCCAGAAACTCGGCACCGGTCAAACCTAAATCACTGCAAAACCGTGCCACATGCGGGCAGGGCACACCGGCCTCGACATAAACTTTGTTTGCATCGAGTAAATACATTTCTTTCAACCGGTTACGGGTATTAATGACCGTGCCCCGAATACCGCCATCATTAACCAGCAAATTGCTGCCCAAACCAATCCAGTAAACCGGCTCGCCCTCAGGCAAACTCGCCATGAAGGCAATCAGATCGGCCTTGTCTTGCGGAATATACATTTTTTCCGCTGGGCCACCGACCCGCCAGCTGGTGTATTTGGCCAGCGGCTCATTGCTTAACAAAGTGCCTTTCAATGCCTCAACCAGCATGCAAGGCTTCCTTCAGTTTGCCGGGTAGCTCGGCGGCAATTTGCCCGACATTACCGGCCCCCATAGTCAGAATCACATCATCTTTATTAACGATGCCGGCCAGAATCGTTGCTAAATCTTCACGATTTTGCACGAACACCGGGTCCACCTGCCCACGCACCCGAATCGAACGACTCAAGGCCTTACCGTCGGCACCGGCGATCGGTGCTTCACCGGCTGAATAAATATCCAGCAGAATCAAGACATCAACACCGGATAACACTGCCACGAAATCTTCAAACAAATCGCGAGTCCGGGTATAACGATGCGGCTGAAACACCACGACCTTGCGTCTTTCCGGCCAGGCCTGACGCAATGCTTCCAGCGTTGCTGCCAATTCGCGGGGATGATGACCGTAATCATCAACCAGAGTTAACTTGCCCCCCTGATAATCGACATCCCCATTGATCTGGAAGCGGCGGCCGACACCTTTAAACTCATCCAGCGCTTTAATGATCGCGGCATCATCAACGCCCAGACTGGTCGCAATCGTGATAGCCGCCAAGGCATTGAGCATGTTATGCCAGCCGGGCAGATTCAGTGTGACCTTCAAGGCCGGCAAAGTCCCCCAGCGCAACACGGTAAAATGGGTTCGCAGGCCATCTTGCACGACATCAACGGCACGAACATCAGCGTTTTCATTAACGCCATAGGTTTTCACCGGCTTGGAAATATCCGGCAAAATCTCACTAACCCCGGGATCATCACTGCACAATACGGCCAAACCGTAAAAGGGCAGTTGATGCAGAAATTTAATAAACGTTTCCTTCAAGCGATTATAGCTGCCGCCGTAGGTTTCCATATGATCCTGATCAATATTGGTCACCACCGCCATCATCGGTTGCAGATACAGAAAAGACGCATCGCTTTCATCGGCTTCGGCAACCAGATATTTGCCCAGTCCCAGTTTGGCATTACTGCCGGCACTGTTTAAACGGCCACCAATCACGAAAGTAGGGTCCAGCCCACCCTCCGCCAGCATCATCGTGGTCAGACTGGTGGTCGTGGTTTTGCCATGGGTCCCGGCTACGGCAATACCGAATCTGAACCGCATCAGTTCTGCCAGCATTTCTGCACGGGGAATCACCGGAATGCGGTTTTCATAAGCCGTTGTGATTTCAGGATTGGTTCGATCGACAGCGGTCGATGTAACCACAACATCGACATCCGCCACATTTTCGGCCCGATGTCCGAAATACACTTTGACGCCTAAGGCCTGCAACCGGTCAGTCACCGTGGACGCCTTAATATCCGAGCCTGATACGCTGTAGCCGAGATTGCTCAATACTTCGGCAATACCGCTCATCCCAGTACCACCGACACCGACAAAATGGATTTTGTCGATATCGCCCAGCGCCTGCTGTGTCACTTGATTGTTGGGACGGTTCATACAGCCCCCTCGCTGCAAATATTGGCAACGGTGCGGGTAGCTAAAGGTTTGGCAAGACGCTTGGCGGCCTGACTCATGAGATTCATTTGCGGGATCACATCCAAAATAAGCTTACGTAAATTAGCCGGGCTGAGTTGCTGTTGAGGCAACAACAGGGCAGCACCAGCATCTGACAAATAACGGGCATTGGCGGTCTGATGATCATCAATCGCATTTTGCAGCGGAACAAAAATTGCCGGCAAACCGAACACAGCGACTTCGCTGACGGTCATGGCTCCTGCCCGGCAAATGATCAAATCAGCCCAATGATAGGCCTCCGCCATATCGTCGATGAATGCAACCACCTCAGCATCCTGATGCAACATTTGGTATTGCTCAGCTACCTGAGACTGCATCGCACTCCCGGTTTGATGTTTGATGGCAACACCAGGCAACCCGGCTAATGCTTGGGGTACATTTTCATTTAAGACTTTTGCCCCCTGACTACCGCCAACCACCAGCACGTTCAAACGCGCAGGCTGAAAAAACTTATCCTCGGCAGCCCGACGAACTAAGGCACTACGCAGCGGATTTCCGGTAGCAACTGCAGCAACCGACTGCGGGAAACTGCCCGGAAATGCTTCCAGCACGGTTTTTGCCGCCAGTTTTACCAATAAACGATTGGTAGTACCCGGTACCCGGTTCTGTTCATGTATAACTACGGGAATACCCAGGAGTTTTGCCATCAGACCACCAGGGCCGGCCACAAAACCTCCCATGCCCAGTACCACATCGGGTTGGCGTTGTTTCAGTATTCGTCTGGCCTGCAGACAAGCCTGAATTAGTTTCAGAACCGCGCTGAATTTTGAACTTAAGCCTTTGCCGCGGATCCCTTCGACAGCCAGCCAGTCGATTTCAATGCCATTGGCAGGCACGACCCGGCTTTCCAGACCTTTATGGGTTCCCAGCCAGCTCACTTGCCAGCCGCGTAACTGCAATTCCTGAGCGACAGCCAGCGCAGGAAACACATGCCCGCCAGTACCACCCGCCATAATGACAATCCGCTGACTCATAATCTGACGCCTTTGGCAGGTTTGCGACCGTTGAATCGCAACTCGTACTGAATCCGGAACAGCAATGCCATTGCACCGCACATCACAATCATGCTGCTACCTCCATAGCTCATCAGCGGTAGCGTCAGTCCTTTGGTCGGCAATAATCCCATGTTGACGCCCATATTGACGAACGCCTGAAAGCCAAACCAAATACCCAATCCATAAGCAACCAATGCTGAAAATCTTTGTTCGCGTTTTTCCGCTTCAGCGCCGATCACGAAAGCTCTGTAAACCAAAGTAGCAAATAAACCAATCACACAGATCACCCCGAACAATCCTAATTCCTCTGCCAGCACGGAAAACAGAAAGTCGGTATGCGCTTCCGGCAGATAAAACAATTTTTGAATGCCATTACCTAAACCGACTCCGAAAAATTCTCCACGCCCAAATGAAATCAAGGCCTGAGTCAGCTGAAAACCGGAGTCTTTGGCGTCCGCAAAAGGATCCATGAAACTCAACACCCTTTTGAGACGGAAGGGGACTTTAACCACTGCCACATAGACCGCTACCAAAAACAGCCCCAGCAATACAAAAAACTGTGACAGCTTGGCGCCACCCAAAAACATCATGCCCATAGCAATGATCATAATGACGACTGCGGAACCCAGGTCAGGCTCCTTGAGCAATAATACAGAAGCGACCGAAAACAACACCAGCGGTTTGGCCAGACCAATTGCAGAACGCTGCACCTCGTTGCTATGGCGGGTGATATAACCGGCCATATATACGACCGAAATGAATTTCACTACTTCAGAAACCTGAATTCGTATCCCGAAAAACGATATCCAGCGAATACTACCGTTAACCCGAATACCAATACCCGGCACCAGAATAATCAATAACAAGCCCAGTCCGACAATGAATAAAATCTGGCCGGAACGTTCCCAGGCAGCCATTGAAACCTGAGTCAAACCACCGGCAAACAGCAATCCCAAAATAATATGTATTAGCTGCTTAAAGGGATAATGCGAAATGTCGTTGGCCATTTTGACACCGAGATGCAATGAAGCCGACGTGACTATCACAAAACCGATAATCAGCAGACCCAAACAGGCCAGCAACAGCAAGCCGTCGACATTGACACGGTCGGTTTTAAGTAATTGGCCGGGGCTTAACATGCGGCCAGCCCCAAAACCGCTTCACTAAACTTGTTGCCACGATCGGCATAACTTTTATATTGATCCAGACTGGCGCAAGCCGGTGACAGCAACACGGTATCGCCAACCTCGGCCAGTTCGGCGGCTTTCGCAACGGCTTGCTTCATATTGGCAGCAAAATGTACCGGCACCACACCATTGATCGCCGCATTAATCAGCTCGGCATCTTTGCCCATCACAATCACGGCTTTACTCTTGGCTGTTATGGCCGGCACCAGTTCCTGCATGTCCGCACCTTTGGCATCACCGCCAGCCAGCAGGATCACTTTGCGCTGATAACCCTGCAAGGCAGCAACACAAGCACCGATATTGGTGGCCTTGGAGTCATTTACCCAACTGACCCCCTTCACATCGGCCACTTTCTGCATCCGGTGCGCCAGACCTTTAAAACGCTTGAGCGCTTTGCACATCGCTGACAAATCCAGACCTACCGCATGCCCCAAAGCCAATGCCGCCAGCGCATTGGCAATATTGTGCGCACCTTCCAGCGGTAATTCACTCGCCTGCATCAAAACCTGAGAGCCAAACATCAAAGCCGGATTCGGGCCGGTTTGCAGATAAAAATCGGCAGGCTGTTCAATTGAAAACCGATAAGTCTGACGGCCGGTTTCTGCCATAGCTACTACCCAGGCATCATCGGCATTCAGAATCATGGCGCCATTACCACGAAACACACGCTGTTTTTCTCCGGCGTATCCTTCCATACCGTCATGACGATCCAGATGATCGGGGGTGACATTCAGCACGGTAGCCGCTGCAGCATTCAGTACGCTGGTTCTTTCCAGTTGAAAACTGGACAATTCCAAGGCATATAAATCGGCATTTTGTTGCAATAGATCCAGCGCCGGGGTTCCTAAATTACCGCCGATCGCAGTTTTGACACCGGCGGCTTTACCCAAATCACCCATCATGGTGGTGACAGTACTTTTACCGTTGGAACCGGTAATAGCGATAATCGGTTTATCGGTTGCACAGGCAAATAAATCGATGTCGCTCATTACCGTCATACCGGTCTGAATCGCCTGATGCAATATCGGTTCCTGCAAAGAAACTCCCGGACTAATCACCAGATGGGTTGCGACATCAAATGCAGCCTGATTAAAGGTGCCGCAAAAAACCGGGACATCGGGCATTTGCTCTCGCAGGTTTTCTATTGAAGGCGGGTTGCTACGGCTATCGATCACCGCAAATTTAATCGGCGTCTGATGTAAAAACTGTGCCACTGAATAGCCGGTTGCTCCCAGGCCTACAACCAATACGCGAGCCTCAAGCGGATTTAGCTTGAAATGCTGGTCGAGATTGTTCAGCAGGAAAGTCATATCCATCACTTATCTCAGCTTCAGTGTAGACAGGCCGATCAAGACCAGAATCACCGAGATAATCCAGAAACGGACAATCACGCGCGGCTCGGGCCAGCCTTTTAACTCAAAATGATGATGGATGGGCGCCATCAGGAACACCCGTTTTTTGCGGGTTTTGTAAGATGCCACCTGAATAATGACGGAAATGGTTTCCATCACAAAAATACCGCCCATGATGACCAATACCACTTCCTGGCGGACCAACACAGACACTATCCCCAAGGCAGCTCCCAGCGCCAATGCACCGACATCTCCCATGAATACCATCGCCGGGTAGGCGTTAAACCATAAGAAACCGAGTCCTGAGCCCACCAAGGCCGCACAGAACACCACTAACTCGCCTGATTTGGGAATATGCGGAATTTGCAGATATTGAGAAAAATTACTGTGGCCGGATAAATAAGCAAAAATCGACAGCGCAGCGGCAATCATCACCGTTGGCATGATTGCCAGACCATCCAGACCATCGGTTAAATTGACGGCGTTACTGGAACCGACAATCACGAAATAAGTCAGAATGATGTAACCCCAACCCAGATTGAGAGTGACATTTTTAAAGAAGGGCACAATCAACTGCGTTTCCGCAGCGACTTGCGCAGTGCTGTATAAATAAACCGCAGCGCCCAGCGCAACAACCGACTGCCAAAAATATTTGGCTTTGGCTGACAAACCATCACTGTTACCCAGCAAGACTTTTTTGTAATCATCGATAAAACCAATCACGCCATGAGCCAGTGTCACAATCAGTACCACCCAGATATAACGGTTGGTCAGGTCGGCACACAGCAAGGTACTGATCGCTACCGAGAACAAAATCATGGTGCCACCCATGGTGGGCGTACCTGACTTTGAAAAATGACTTTGCGGACCGTCATCACGCACACTTTGGCCGATTTTGTTGCGGGTAAGTTTTTTGATCATGATCGGACCAATCAGCAGTGAAATGACCAGTGCGGTCAACACGCCGAGAATGCCGCGAAAGGTCAGGTAATGCAGAACCCGGAAGCCGCTGTCGATATTGGATAAAAAATCTGCAAGTAAAAGTAACATTATGCTGCTCTAAAATTGTCTACCAAAGCCGCCACCACATTCTCCATCTTCTGTGAGCGCGAGCCTTTAACTAATACGGTTTCACATCCTGTTAGCGACTGTTGCAAGACGCTGATTAATTGTTCCTGATTGTCAAAAAACTGCGCGCCCTCACCGAATGATGCAACAGTGGCTTTGGCCAGTTCGCCGGTAGCGAACAATCTCTGTACCGGCATTTGCTTAATCGTCAGCCCCATCTCGGCATGAATGGCCTCACTGTCCGGGCCCAATTCACCGAAAGCGCCCAATACCAGCCAGTTGATCCGCCCGGGTTCCAGCACGGTTAAAGCCGCAGTCAGTGATGAAGGGTTAGCGTTATAGGTGTCATCTATCACGACATTACCCAAACGTCCTTTCAGCGGCTGCATTCTGCCGGTCACCGGCTTTACGGCAGCCAGCCCCTTTGTGATGGCATCGGGTTCAATTCCCAGTTGCAAAGCAACCGCTACGACAGCCAGGGCATTCTTTACATTATGTTCGCCGGCCAGATTCAGCAGTACCGGCATACTACGCGCTGCAGTGATCAGCTCAAATCGGGTCTGATAACCGGTTTCGGTCAGCTCACTAACAATATTCGACGCTCTGACCTCGGCCTGATCGCTAACACCAAACGCAACGACTTGCCGTTCGCCCGCTAGTTGCCGCCAGAAGGGATAAAACGCATCATCGCGATTGATGACCGCGACACCATGAGCCGGCAAATTGCTAATGATTTCGCCTTTGGTAGTTGCTACACCTTGCAAATCACCGAAACCGGCAATATGGGCGGCACCGACATTGGTAATCACGCTGACATCGGCCTGGGCATAGTGGCTGGTATAAGCAATTTCACCGGGATGGTTGGCGCCCATTTCAATCACGGCAAAGCGATGCGTAGGCTCCAGCCTTAATAGCGTCAGGGGTACGCCAATATCGTTATTCAAATTGCCTTGGGTAAACAGCGTTTCACCCTGGGTTGCTAACACGGCAGCCAGCATTTCCTTGACAGTGGTTTTACCATTACTGCCGGTGACCCCCACCACTTTGACAGGCAGCTGTTTACGCCAGTAACCGGCTAATTCTGCCAGCGCCAGACGGGTATCCTTGACAAGGATTTGCGGCAATTGATTGTCCAGCGCTCTATCCACCAATAACGCAACTGCGCCGGCTTGCTGCGCCTGAAGCCCAAAATCGTGACCATCAAACTGATGACCTTTAATGGCTACATATAGATGACCCCGCTGCAATTTGCGGGTATCAATCCCGACACCGCTGACAGTGCAATCAACTCCGATCAGTTGCCCCTGAACTGCGCGAGCAATCTCACTCAGTTGCAATTTCATGTTATTGCCTCCAAGCGGCTAATGCCTGTTGTACTTGTGCCTGATCACTAAACGGCCATTTAACACCGTTAATGTCCTGATAGTTTTCATGCCCTTTACCGGCAATCACAATCCAATCGTTTGCAGCAGCTTGCTGAATAGCAGTTTGAATGGCCATCGCTCTATCGTTAATCACTTGTATTTGCTTACTCTGACAACCTGTCAAAATGTCATCAATAATGGCCGCAGGAGATTCATATCGGGGATTGTCATCAGTGACAATCACCCGGTCAGCCAAAGCTTCGGCGATACGCCCCATTTCGGCTCGCTTACCGCTATCACGGTTACCGCCACAGCCAAACACCACACAAAGATGCTGACTGCCGCGCACGGCGTTCAGCAGCTTTTCGAGTGCATCCGGGCTGTGTGCATAATCGACGATCACCGTAGGCTTGCCGTTACCGCCAAACCGTTGCATCCGGCCGGCTATCGGTTGCAGCTTAGCCAGTTGCGCCACCGCATGTTCAAAATCAATACCGGATGCCAGCATCACCGCCAGCACTGCCAGTACATTTTCAAGATTGAATTTACCAACCAGCGGTGTAACAGCCGCTAAAGTCTGCCGATTCCAGGTAACAGCAAACGCTATGCCGTCCTGCCGGTAGTCAACGTTATCCGCACACAAACTATTCGCACCGGCCAGCACTCTGCCTTGGGTACTAAAGGTCCAGCGACTAACAGACTCGGATAACACCTGCAGTACCTCGCTACTTTTGGGGTCATCGAGATTTATCACGGTAAACCGCAAGTCAGGGCTGGTAAACAAGGCCAGTTTGGCTTTGAGATACTCATCCATACTGCGGTGATAATCGAGATGATCACGGCTGAAATTGGTAAATACTGCGCCGGCAAATGTAACTGCATTGACCCGACCCTGTTGTAATCCGTGCGACGATACCTCCATCGCTACAGTCCGTTTTCCTGCACGAACCAATTGATGCAGCATGGCTTGTATCGCTAACGCATCCGGAGTGGTATTCAGCGTGGGCAATAAATTACCGGGTTCTCCCCAGCCCAACGTGCCGATCACGCCGCAATCAGGTAACGCCTGGGCAATCAGTTGACTACAGGTGGTCTTGCCGTTGGTACCGGTAATACCGATCACAGCCAGTTGCGTGGCAGGTCGCTGATAAAACCTAGCGGCAATTTCGCCCAGTTTGTCGGCCAATCCGGGCACCGCAACCGATATAATGGCTTCAGGCAAGACAGCCACTCCATCAGGTTCATATACAACAGCAATGGCACCATTAATGACGGCCTGATCAACAAACTCAAGACCATGCTGCCGCTCACCGTGTAACGCAATAAATACATCGCCGGACTGCACATGACGGCTATCCAGAGTCAGACCACTGATGTAAACGTCGTCCTTAACCGCTACTATCCCTGCCAGTAATTGCGCTAATGTCATTTTCTGCTCAGCAGCAAGTGCATGTTTTCAACACCATCAGGCTCAACGCCATAAACCCGCAACGCACCGGCCATCACCTTGGAAAATGCCGGGGCTGCCACCAAACCACCGTAATACTGCCCAGAGGTGGGCTCATCCACCACAATTGCGATAATGAAGCGGGGATTACTGGCAGGAGCCATGCCCACGAATACCGACAAATACTTGTCATCGGTATAACCACCGGCACCGGCTTTTTTAACCGTTCCGGTCTTACCGGCAACCCGGTAACCTTCAACCCGAGCCTGATAAGCAGTACCTTCTTTGCTGATTACATGTTCCAGCATTTCCCGGACTCTGCGTGCCGTTTCAGGTTTAAACACTCGTTGCGCATCGGGGTCTTCATCACGCTTCAACAACGTCACCGAATGCACGATGCCATCATCGGCCAATGCAGTCCAAGCCCTGGCCAGTTGTAAAATCGAAGTGGATACCCCGTAACCAAACGATAATGCCGCCTGATCAAATTCATGCCAGTTCTGATAATCCAGCAAAGCACCGCTGGCTTCGCCCGGGAAACCCACTCCTGCGGAGGTTCCGAAACCTAACTTGCTATAAACACCCCAGAAATATTCCGGCGGCATGGTCATCGCTATTTTGGCAACACCAATATTGCTCGACTTCTGCAAAACATGGGTCAGATCCAGCGTGCCGTAGTTGTGAACATCCTTAATCACATTGCGCCCGAACTGATAAGCCCCGTGGGTTTCGATAATCATGTTGGGACTGATATACCCACCATCCAGCGCCGCAGCAACCACAAACGGTTTGACAGTCGAGCCCGGTTCAAAACTATCGACCATCGCCCGGTTACGATAACGACTGCTGTTCAATTCTTTGCGGTTATTCGGATTAAACGAGGGCTGACTGACGGTTGCCAGTACATCCCCATTTTTTGCATCCAGCACTACCAAGGAAGCCGCATGGGCTTTATTGTCGATCAGTGCGGTCTGTAGCTCGCGATAGGCCAGATACTGAATCCGCTCATCAATGGTTAAAACCAGATCACGGCCTGCTTCCGCTTCTTTAATGTTTTCAACGTCTTTGATGACATGGCCTTTGCCATCCTTGATGACCCGCTTTTTGCCGATCTTGCCGCGCAAAATATGCTCATATCCATGCTCCATACCTTCCTGACCAATATCATCAATATTGGTGAACCCCAGCAGATGACCAGACACAGCACCGGCAGGGTAATAACGCTTGAATTCCCGTTCAAAATAAACACCGTTAATTTCCAGCGTCTTAACCTTCTCGGCTAACGCTGGATTGATCTGGCGCTTGATATAAACAAACCGTTTATCAGCTTCTTTTTTCAGTACAGCCCGTAATTCTTTCTCGGGCGTCGATAAAATCTTGGCCATCTGCCCAATTTTTTCGGAATCCGATTCTTTCAATTGTCGGGGATTGACCCAGATTGACTGTACCGGGGCACTAATCGCCAATGGCGCACCATTTCTATCTTTGATCTGACCACGATAGGCCGAAACCGGCACCACACCCACATGCTGCATATCGGCCTTGTCTTGCAAAAAATCCTTGTTGAGGATTTGCAGATATACAGCCCGGCCTACCAAAATAACCATTGCGCTCATCATCGCCGCCAACAACAATCTGCGCCTGCCAACAAAACCAGTGTTGTATTGCGTACCAATATTTATTCGAGATCGCATCAGGGCTTGATATAAATAATTTTGTCTTGCGCGGGCAAGGTCAGCATCAATCGGCTTCGCGCTTCAATTTCAACCCGATTCTCTTCGGTCAGAGTAGTTAACTCCAGTTGTAAGCGTCCCCACTCAACCTCGTAATCATCCAGTTCTTTTTCTCGGCTCTGGATTTCCATAAACAATTGTCGCTGTTGATATTTGCTGTAGATCACGGCAATTGCCGACAGCATCAACATGGCAACCAGTAGGCCCAACAGTATGTTTCTTGCTGCTGCCACTAAATTTTCTCCGCTACTCGCATCACTGCGCTTCGCGCTCTTGGATTTTGCTGCAATTCGCTGTGCTGAGCCCTGATGGATGGTCCGACTTTTTTCAACTGGCCCAGTTCGATATCCTGTTCTTTAATCGGCAGCCGCCCCGGATTAGTCTTGCGTCCGGACTCACTGCGAATAAAACGCTTCACAATCCGGTCTTCCAAAGAGTGAAAGGCAATCACCACCAATCGGCCACCGGGCGCCAGCACCTGCAGCGACTGCTGCAACACTGATTTGACCTGCTCCAGCTCCTGATTAATTTCAATGCGGAGCGCCTGAAATGTACGGGTTGCCGGATGTTTATGCCTTTCCTTAAATGGCACACAATTTTCAATTAATCTGGCCAGTTGCAAGGTTGTCAGCAATGGTTGCGTGTTGCGCTGCTCGACAATGGCTCTGGCAATTCGTCTTGCAAAACGCTCTTCGCCGTACTCGAATAGCACTCTGACCAGATCCTGTTCATCTATGCGGGCCAGATATTCAGCCGCCGAGACTCCCTGACTCATATCCATGCGCATATCTAAAGGTCCGTCGCGGAGAAAACTAAAGCCACGTTCTGCCACATCTAACTGCGGGGAAGACACCCCCAGATCCAGCAAAATGCCATCTACTTTTCCCTGATACCCATATTGCTGAGCCACCGACAGTAATTGATCAAAGCAACCGTGGTGCAGATTAAAGCGCAGATCGGCTTCCAAGCGCTTGGCTTCAATACTGGTTACGGCATCAGTATCTCTATCAAATGCCAACAACCGCCCATCATTTCCGAGTTGTTCGACTATGCCACGACTATGGCCGCCACGACCAAAAGTACCATCGACATAGATGCCATTGGCTTTAATATTGAGGGCCTGCAGAGCTTCCTCATACAAGACCGACTGGTGCTGAGCTGCCATCATCAGAATGACAGGGAGCCGAGTTCTTCAAGGCCTTCGCTATGATCGCCACCTAACCATTCCTGTTCTTTGGCCTGCCAAGCAGGTTCATTCCAGATTTCAAATTTGTTTAACTGTCCGACCAGGACAATGTACTTTTCCATTCCGGCAAATTCACGCAGTTTTTCCGGCAACAACAAGCGCCCCTGATTATCCATCTCACATTCCGTGGCATTACCGATCAGAAACCGTCTTAATTGTCCGGCCATTTTGTTAAGTGTTGGGAGCTTGCTAATGGTCTGCTCCAGTTTTTCCCATTCGGGTAAAGGGTAAAGCCACAAACAACCTTGTTCACCGACACATTTATCGTCAACAGCCACGGTCAGGATTAATTGACGGTCGCAGCACTCTTGCAACTCCTCCCGATAACGGGTGGGGATCGCTACGCGGCCCTTCGCATCCAGACTGATTGAACTTATGCCTCTAAACAAAACTAACCTCTTATACCGATTTTTTTCCCTTTTTAACCACTTTGCCCCACTTTTGCGCCACTATAGATTTCAAATCCACCCGAGTCAAGAGGGATTAGCCTAACTTCTTTCTTTTTCTACAATGACTTACGCTTATCTAGTCATCCTAAAAAAACCCAAAAAAATATAAAAAAATAAAGTCTATTCTTATCAAAACCTTAATGGTTTTTATTGATGTTAAATATCAATTTGGAACAACTAATTGCAAAAGTAAATTTCCGCTCAAAAGTCTGTCTGGAGACGTCTTTTCAATCCCGCCAATTTGACATCCAAGCAAGCGCTGGAAAACTAACGCCCATTTGAACCGACCAGGAAAACACAGATGAACACACTTATTAACTCCATTGTGGATGGCTGTTACGCAAAAATGCTGGATGATTACCGGGTGAATCGTTTTTTTAATAACAACCCGCTCCTACAGCAGACCGCTGCACTTAAAAGTTACATCCATGCCATCATCTCCAATCAAGCTTTATCTGACGATCAAGTGCTGGCACTTTTAAACCAGTATTTTCAGGACTCGTTTGCGCGCAGCAACCATAAGCCTAGCTTGGTAACCGGCAATGACTTCGGTTTTTTACTGGACATCGTCGGCGGACAAGAAATAAGACCGATTACCTTGTTATGCGAGAACCACTCATTCTTAATGAAACTGTTACCGGATGATTCACATTACGATGTTTTTCTGGAACACCTGCAGAACACACTGAAACAACTGAATGTGGCAAACGAACTTCAGACGCAATTAATCAGACTGGCAGAGCAAGCACGCGATGGTTTTCTTGCCAGAGGAAGAACATACATGAAAGCGGCCTGATCAGGCCAAAACCAACGCGGCTCACCGCCAGGCAAGCCGCGTATATCTGACTTATTTCTTGATATAAAGATCGGTGATAGTACCTTCGATCATTTCTGCTGCAAAAGCAAAACTTTCCGAAAGCGTAGGATGCGCATGAATAGTCAGACTGATATCGGTTGCATCAGCCCCCATCTCCAGTGCCAATACTGCTTCAGCAATTAGCTCGCCAGCACCGGGACCAACAAAACCGGCACCCAACAAACGGCCACTGCTTTTATCGGTAATGATTTTGGTCAGACCTTCATTACGGCCCAGCGCCAAAGAACGACCACTAGCGGCCCAAGGGAACACGGCTTTTTCATAATCAACGCCTTGCGCCTGCGCTTGTGTTTCCGACAAGCCCATCCACGCCACCTCAGGATCGGTATAGGCTACCGACGGAATGGTCAGAGCATCGAACCCGGCTTTATGGCCACTGATGACTTCAGCGGCAATTTTGCCTTCATAACTGGCTTTGTGCGCCAGCATCGGATTGCCGACAATATCACCAATAGCAAAAATATTGGGTACATTGGTGCGCTGCTGTTTATCGACGGCAATAAATCCGGCCTCATCAACGGCTACGCCGGCTTTATCAGCATCGATCAATTTACCATTCGGTCTGCGACCAACCGCGACCAATACGGCATCGAACAATTCAGATTCAGGGGCATTTTTACCTTCAAAACTGACTTTCAATCCTTCAGGTAATGACTCAATCGAGGTGACCTTGGTTTGCAGCCATAGATTGTCATACTGCTTTTTGATGCGACGCTGCAAAGGCGTTACCAGATCTTTATCACAACCCGGAATAATCTGATCCATCAGCTCAACCACACTGATTTTTGAACCCAGCGCATGATATACAGTTGCCATTTCCAAACCAATGATACCGCCGCCCACAATCAGCAGTTTCTCAGGAATCGAGCTCAATGCCAGCGCATCGGTTGAATTCCACAAGCGCGGATCATCATTGGGAAACAGCGGAATTTTTGTAGGATGAGAGCCCGCCGCAATAATCGCATTATCAAATGTTACCGTTTGAGAGGCCTGTTGGTTTTCCACCTGCAAACTGTTGGCTGTCACGAACTTGCCATAACCATTCACAACCGTGACATTGCGCTGTTTGGCCAAACGCGCCAACCCGGAATTCAGCGTTTGGGTCACACTTTCTTTCCAGCTTCTGACCTTATCCAGATCGATCTCAGGCTTGGCGAAGGTGACGCCATGCTCAGCGAAAGCCTCCGCCTCATGCAGCACCTGGGCCACATGCAGCAACGCTTTGGAAGGAATACAACCCACATTCAGACACACACCACCCAAAACCGGATAGCGCTCGACCAGAACCACTTTTTTACCCAAGTCCGCGGCACGAAAGGCGGCAGTATAACCACCGGGACCACCCCCTAAAACCAAGACTTCAGCATGAATCGGAGCATTGCTTCCCACGATTTTTCTCCTACAGCAGCAGACGACGAATGTCGCCCAGATAACTTTTCAGCGCTTCCATAAAGCGCGCCCCCTCAGCACCGTCAATGACCCGATGATCATAGGTAATATCGAGTGGCAGCATTAATTTAGGCTCAAAGCTGGAACCATTCCAGACCGGCTGCATTCTTGAACGGGTCACACCGAGAATGGCCACCTCAGGCGCATTGACGATAGGCGTAAACGCTGTGCCACCAATACCGCCCAGACTGGAAATCGTCATACATCCGCCTTGCATATCGGCCGGCATCAGCTTGCCTTGCCGGGCCAGCTGGCTTTTTTCTGCCAGTTCCTGAGTCAGGTCGAAGATACTTTTCTGATCGACGTTGCGAATCACCGGCACCACCAAGCCATTAGGGGTATCGACTGCAATGCCGATATGGAAATACTTTTTGTAAATCAGCTTTTCGCCGTCGGCAGACAAGGAACTGTTAAAAGCAGGGTATTGCTTCATGGCGGCAACCAGTGCCTTCATGATGAACACCAATCCGGTCAGCTTGACCGCATCTTTGGCTAATCCGGCATTGACCGATTTGCGGAACGCCTCCATTTCACCAATATCGACTTCATCGTGATAAGTCACTAACGGCAAATTCAGCCAGACTCTAGTCAAATTCTGACCAGTCAGACGTTTGATTTTGCTGAGTTGTTTTTCCTCGACTTCACCAAACTGGGTAAAGTCAACAGCAGGAATCGCTGGAATACCGGCGCCTGCAGCGGCAGAACCACTGGTAGCGGAGGCCATTACCTGCTTGACGAAATTTTTGACGTCTTCTTTAAGAATGCGGCCTTTGCGACCGGTGCCCTGAGTGATTTTGCTTAATTCAACTCCCAGCTCTCGGGCAAACAAGCGCACACTAGGGGTCGCATGGGCTTTAAAGCCGTCACCAGCGCTTTCGATGCTCAACGCCAGCGGTGCGGGAGCCGCCGGCAGTTTAACCGCCTCGACTTTGGGTGCTTCGGCCGCAACCGGGGCCGCCGACTCTACAACTGGCGCCGGCGCTTCCGGTTTGGCGGCCGCAGGCGCGGGAGCCACAGCCACATCGCCGACTTCCAGGGTTGCAATCAATGTACCTTCGGTGACTTTATCGCCAACTTTAATATGCAGTTGCTGAATCTTGCCTGCAGCGGTCGAAGGTAAATCCATGGTTGCTTTATCGGTCTCCATCACCGCCAGCGTCTGCTCGACAAGCACATCGTCTCCGACACTGACCGGAATATCGATAATGTCGATTTCAGCCACATTCCCCAAATCAGGAACTTTAATTTCAATTACAGAACTCATTTCGTCGTTTCCGTTAAATCAACCAAGGCGCGGTTGCTTCAGGGTTAATGTTGTATTTTGCAATTGCCACCTCAACTTTTGCGGCATCGAATTCACCGGTTTTCACCAAGCTATGCAGCGCAGCCACAGCGATATGGTAACGATCGACTTCAAAGAAGCTGCGCAATTTGGCACGGGTATCGGAACGTCCAAAACCATCGGTACCGAGCACGGTATAAGAGCGATTGATATAAGGACGAATCTGCTCGGCAAATACCCGCATATAGTCAGAAGCGGCAATCACCGGACCTGAAGTATTGCCCAGACATTGTTCCACAAACGGCACACGGGCCTTTTCGGTTGGATGCAGACGATTCCAGCGCTCACAGCTTTGTCCGTCACGACCCAGTTCGGTAAAGCTTGGACAACTCCACAAATCGGCTTCAACCCCCCAGTCATCACGCAACAGTTTGGCTGCCTCGATCACCTCAATAAAGATAGTGCCCGAACCTAATAGCTGCACCCGCGGTTTCTTGCTGCTGGCGCCTTTTTTGAACAGATACATCCCTTTCAGAATGTCATCATGCGCACCTTCCGGCATCGCAGGCTGCTCATAATTTTCATTCATCAGGGTGATGTAATAGAAAATATCTTCCTGTTCGACATACATCCGACGCAGACCGTCATGAATGATCACTGCCAGTTCATAGGCAAAAGTCGGATCGTAGGAATAACAGTTAGGCACAGTCGCTGACATCAAATGGCTGTGACCATCTTCATGCTGCAAACCTTCGCCGTTCAGCGTGGTACGCCCTGCAGTTCCCCCCAACAGGAAACCCCGGGTACGCTGATCGGCTGCCGCCCAGATCAGATCGCCGACCCGCTGAAAGCCGAACATCGAGTAATAAATAAAAAACGGAATCATCGGCACCCCGTGGGTCGAATACGAAGTACCTGCAGCGATCCAGTCGCACAGACCACCGGCTTCGTTAATACCCTCTTGCAATACCTGACCGTGCTTGTCTTCTTTATAGAACATCAGCTGTTCAGCATCTTGCGGGGTATATAACTGACCGACCTGTGACCAGATACCTAGCTGTCTGAACATACCTTCCATACCGAAAGTACGCGATTCATCCGGCACGATAGGCACCACCCGCTTACCAATCTGCTTGTCTTTGACCAGGATGTTGAGAATCCGCACAAAAGCCATGGTGGTCGAAATTTCATGGCCCTCACCGGTGCCTTCCAGCATCGCTTTGAAGACGGTCAGCGGTGGAATTTCCAGCGGATAAGCTTTGGGCCGACGCGATGGCAAATAGCCGCCCAGATCGACCCGGCGCTGACGCATATATTTGAGTGCTTCGGAATCTTCGGCAAAACGGATATAAGGTAGATTGACCAGCTCTTCATCGCTGACCGGCAACTGGTAACGATCACGAATAACCTTGATCGATTCCATGCTCATTTTTTTCTGCTGGTGACTGGTATTCTGCGCCTGACCGGAGTCGCCCATGCCATAGCCCTTAATGGTTTTAGCCAATACAACCGTTGGCTGACCTGTATGGTTAACTGCAGCATTAAAGGCTGCGAATACCTTGATAGGATCATGACCACCACGATTCAGTTCCCAGATATCACGGTCGGTATAGTCTCTAACCAGTTCCTGCAATTCTGGTGTATTGAAAAAATGTTCGCGAACATAAGCACCATCTTTGGATTTGAAGGTCTGATAATCGCCATCGACGCATTCCATCATGCGCTTGACAATCAAACCTTGCTTATCACGAGCGAGCAGGGCATCCCAGCGACGCCCCCAGATCACTTTAATCACATTCCAGTTAGCACCGCGGAAGTTGCTTTCCAGCTCCTGAATGATCTTGCCGTTACCTCGCACCGGGCCATCCAGACGCTGCAGATTACAGTTAACCACAAAAATCAGGTTATCCAGTTTCTCGCGACCGGCCATGCCAATCGCACCCAGCGTTTCCGGCTCATCGGTTTCACCATCACCCAAAAATGCCCAGACTTTACGGCCATCGGTATTGGCAAAACCACGGTCCTGCATATAGCGCATAAAACGGGCCTGATAAATGGCCATGATCGGACCCAGCCCCATCGAAACAGTCGGGAACTGCCAGAAATCCGGCATCAACCACGGATGCGGATAGGAAGACAGACCATTACCGCCCACTTCCTGACGGAAACCGTCCATTTGCGCTTCGCTCAGGCGACCCAGCAAAAATGCATGCGCATAGGTGCCTGGTGCTGCGTGGCCTTGTGAAAAAATTAGATCGCCGCCGTGTTTATCGGAAGGCGCATTCCAGAAGTGATTTTGCCCGACATCGTACAAGGTCACTGCCGAAGCAAAACTGGCAATATGACCACCGACGTTGGTGTATTTGTTGGCGCGCAATACCATCATCATGGCATTCCAGCGCACATAAGATCGAACAGTTCGCTCTAGATCGGTATTACCGGGGAATTTAGGCTGTTTATCGACAGGGATTGTATTGACGTATGCGG
>CAIUWU010000014.1 GCA_903902945.1 uncultured Pseudomonadota bacterium | reverse complement strand
CCTTAATTGATATTATTGAATCAATATCAATCTAATCAGTTCAGATCAGAAACGCATGACTATTAACAAAAAAATCCTGGCCCATTCTGCTGCCATTACTTCGCTATTACTGACAACAGCAACTGCCTATGCCACCAACGGCTATTTTGCTCACGGTTACGGCGCTCGTAACAAAGCAATGGCCGGTGCCGGTACTGCCCTGGTGCAAGATGCGATCGCAGCGGCAGCCATCAATCCGGCCGGATTGGTCAATGTCGGCGACCGTTTTGACGGCGAACTGGAATTGTTTGCACCGTTTCGTGAATACAACGCCAGTCAGGGTAATCACTACCCAAAACTGGGTGAGATGCCCTTAACATCAGGCACCCAGGAAAGCGACAGCAACTTCTTTCCGATCGGTACCTTGGGCTGGAGCCATAAACTTGACAATCAACAATCGATAGGTCTGGCGATGTACGGTAACGGTGGCATGAACACCGACTGGAAACATGTTACCAATGCCCCCGGCTATCCCGGCGGTGTTTATTATGGCGGTCGTACCGGTATCGATATGGCCCAGGCCTTTATCGTCGGTACTTATGCGCATTCGTTCGATAATGGCCGCTATTCGCTAGGTATTGCGCCTATCTTCGCCGCGCAAACTTTCAAAGCCCGTGGTTTAAATAGTTTTGCTGGTTTTTCCAGCGATCCTAACAGCGTCAGTGATCGAGGCCGCGACTACTCGTTCGGTGCCGGTTTCAGAATCGGTGCGCAGGCAGAGTTGATTAAAGGTCTGCGTTTAGGTGCTTCCTATAAAAGCCGCATCTACATGTCGCAGTTTGATCGCTATAAAGGCCTGTTTGCCCAGCAAGGCGGTTTTGATATTCCTGACAGCTTTAATGTTGGTTTATCGTGGGATGCCAGCTCAAGACTGACGACTAACTTTGATATTGAACATATCCGTTACAGTGAAATCAAATCGGTGGGGACCCCTTTAGCACCGCTGCTGCAAGGCGTAGCCCTGGGCACCGGTCACGGCCCGGGCTTCGGCTGGAATGATATGACCATCTATAAATTCGGCGCCCAGTGGCAGCAAAGTGACAAGCTGATTTTGCGCGGCGGTGTCAGCTATGGCCAGCAACCGATCGAAGGGTCGGAAGTCATGTTCAATATTCTGGCACCCGGTGTACAGGAATGGCATTTAACCAGCGGTTTCAGTTATGCCTTAAATGACAAAGACGAAATCAGTTTTGCCGCCATGTATTCACCGCAAAAAACCATCAGCGGCCCTAACCCGTTCTACGCCGGCCAGAATATAGATTTATCGATGACCGAGTTTTCATTACAACTGGGGTGGTCGAGACGTTTTTAAGCCAGATCGACTATAAAAGCCCAGACGGGCGGGTTTGCCTGGGCTTTTATACTTAACACATGCTCTCAATCACCCGCTGCCAGTGCTGATTTTCACTGCACTGATCTCCCAACAGATAAGCCATCAATCGGGTATCTTCGAGTTCAAGTAATTGTTCAAATGCCTGTTGCTGCTCAGAATCGGCCTGAGCGTAATGGTTTTCGAGATAGTTGAGTAACATCAGATCCAGCTCTAAGGTGCCGCGCCGGCAGCGCCAGCGCAGTTGCTTGCAACGGCTCATCGGGAAGGATCTTGTACCAGCCGTTTTTTGATTTCGGCAATTGCCTTGGCCGGATTCAGACCTTTGGGACAGGTATCGGTGCAGTTCATGATGGTATGACAGCGATACAGTTTAAAAGCATCATCGAGCTGTGCCAGCCGCTGTTCATCGGCATCATCGCGACTATCGGCCAGCCAGCGATATGCTTGCAATAACACCGCCGGTCCCAGATAACGCTCACCGTTCCACCAGTAGCTCGGACAACTGGTCGAACAGCAGGCACACAATACACATTCATACAAACCATCCAGTACTGCGCGCTGTTGCGGCGATTGCAAGCGCTCGCGATCTTGCGGTGCCGGCTGACTGGATATCAACCAAGGCTGGATGCTGGCGTACTGTGCAAAAAAGTGCTGCATGTCGGCCACCAGATCTTTGATCACCGGCAAATGTGGCAGGGGAAAGATTTTAATCGTACCCGAATAATCGCTGATCGCTTTGGTACAAACCAAAGTATTGCTGCCATTGACATTCATCGCGCAAGAGCCGCAAACCCCTTCGCGACAGGAGCGGCGGAAACTGAGACTGCTGTCGATCTGATTTTTAATTTTCAGAATCGCATCCAGCACCATAGGCCCGCAATCATCCAGATCGATCTCATAGCTATCGATACAAGGATTGCTGTCTTGCTCAGGGTCCCAGCGATAAATCTCGAAACGTTTGATGCGTCTGGCGCTCGACTCGGCCGGATAATGTTTGCCGCGCTGAGGTCTAGCATTAGCTGGTAATGAAAACTCAACCATTAGTAAACCCTCTCTTTCAGCTCGACCACTTTCACCTCATCGGTCAACGTATATAAATGCACTGGCCGGTAATCGATTCTGACCTTGCCTTGCTCCAGCCAGGTCAAGGTGTGTTTGAGCCAATTCTGATCATCCCTCGCCGGAAAATCCTCACGGGCATGAGCGCCACGGCTTTCCTGACGATTGAAAGCGGCATTGATGGTGACTTGCGCCTGTCCCAACAGATTATCCAGCTCTAGTGCTTCGACCAGATCGGTATTCCAGATCAGCGAATGATCGCTCAGCTTCAGATGATTGAAACTGGCGGCGACCGCTTCGATACCTTGCACACCTTCCTGCAAAGTATCAGCGGTTCTGAACACGGCAGCTTTGGCTTGCATGGTCGTCTGCATTGCCAGACGAATCTCGGCGGTGTTCAGCTCGCCATTGGCATGACGAATACGATCAAAGCGGGAGAGCGCCTTATCGACCACATCAGGATTCAACGGTTTATGGGCAGCACCCGATTTGATGGTTGCTGCACAACGCAATGCCGCCGCCCGGCCGAATACCACCAGATCCAGTAGCGAATTGGAACCGAGGCGATTGGCGCCGTGTACCGATACACAAGCGGTCTCGCCAATTGCCATCAGTCCGGGCACTACCGTATCGGGATCGCCGTTACTGAGGGTCACCACTTCGGCGTGGTAATTAGTGGGAATACCGCCCATGTTGTAATGCACCGTCGGCAACACTGGAATCGGCTGCTTGGTAACATCGATACCGGCGAAAATGCGAGCCGTTTCGGAAATACCGGGCAGTCTCTGATGCAACAACACTGGATCGAGATGCTGTAAATTCAGATGGACATGGTCTTTTTTAGGTCCTACCCCACGACCGGCATTGATTTCCATGGTAATCGCGCGGCTTACGACATCCCGCGATGCCAAGTCGTGTGCATGCGGCGCATAGCGCAGCATGAAACGCTCGCCTTCGGAATTAGTCAGATAACCGCCCTCACCCCTGGCACCTTCCGACATCAGGCAGCCGGCACCGTAAATACCGGTCGGATGAAATTGCACAAACTCCATATCCTGCAGCGCCAGACCGGCCCGTAACAGCATGCCGTTACCGTCACCGGTTACGGTATGCGCCGAGGTACAAGAAAAATAACTGCGTCCGTACCCGCCGGTAGCCAGCACGGTTTGCTGACCGCGAAATACATGCAAGGAACCATCGTCCAGACACCATGCCAGCACTCCGCGACATTCGCCGTCTTCCATTAGCAAGTCCAACGCAAAATACTCAACGAAAAATTCGGCTTTGTGTTTGATGGCTTGCTGATAAAGCGTGTGCAGAATCGCATGACCGGTGACATCGGCAGCGGCGCAGGTGCGCTGGGCCTGACCTTTGCCATAATGGGTGGACATGCCGCCAAACGCCCGTTGATAAATTTTGCCTTCCGGCGTTCTGGAAAATGGCACACCGTAATGTTCCAATTCTATGATGGCCGGAATCGCCTCGCGGCACATATACTCAATGGCGTCCTGATCACCCAGCCAGTCTGAACCCTTGACCGTGTCATACATGTGAAAGCGCCAGTCATCTTCACCCATATTGCCCAGCGCCGCACTGATGCCGCCTTGCGCCGCCACGGTATGACTGCGGGTAGGAAATACTTTAGTGATGCAGGCGGTTTTCAGGCCTTTTTCGACCATCCCGAAGGTGGCACGCAAGCCAGCGCCGCCAGCGCCTACCACCACTACATCATAGTGATGCTCAGTAATCGGATATGCCGTCATAGTCTGCCCTGCCAGTAAAGATATAGCATCGTTGATAAACCTGAGGCCGCGATCAGCGTGAACCATAGTCTGCTCAGCCAAGCCAGCCGCTGCCGTAAAGGCTCGGCCACATAATCCTCCAGCACCACCTGAATCCCCAGCGCGGCGTGGTAACAGGCGATCAGCAGCCAAGCTGAGAGCGTCAGTACCGTCAGACTTTGACTGCACCAATTTAGGGTTTCGGAATAGCCGGCACGGAAGGCATGCCGTAAAAATACCAGCAGCCATAAAGACAACGGGATTAAAGCGACTGCAGTCAATCGCTGATAACTCCAGTGCTGACTGGGTTTGGGATGGTTTCTGGTTCGAAAAAAACTCATGCTTAGCCTAAAGGGTGAAAAACAGCCATAGTCCGGTCAGCGCCAGTGCGCTGATTACCTCGATCAAGGCCAGCCAGATTAAGTGGTTGCGTGCAAAACCGGCACCAAAATCCCAGATCAAATGCCTGACGCCATGACATAAATGCAACAGCAGCGCATAAATCATCAAGCCGTAAAGGATTTGCACCGGCAAGATCTGTAATGCCGACTGCATTTGCTGATAGCGGGTTTCACCGGCGGCAATGCTGATCAGCAGATACACTAGCGCGGGCAGCGCCAGCGATAAAAAAATACCGCTGATCCGATGACTGATGGAAATCAGCCCGGTCAGCGGTAAGCGGTAAATTTGCAGATGCGGGGAAAGCGGGCGTTGGCGTTGGTTCATCATGACAAGTCTGGGTTACACGATTAAAAATCAATACAACGACCATGCTTTTCCCAGTCACCATAACGGGTTGGCTCTGGGCCATCGCGGCCATTGATTTCGGGAACAGATTGCGGGGAGATGGGGTGATCGGCGCTCTGCGTTACAGGAGCAGCAGCGAGATCCGCGGGCTTGTCATCAGTATCCATGATGGGCTTATTGCAGTTGACGAAGCGCCAATCTATCACAGGCAATCACTGTAAATCCATCGCTTTATACAAATTGACCCGCACACCAGCCGGAGGACCATGCCCACTGAAAGTTATACCCCCCCAACCAACCGGTAACGTCGAGCACTTCACCGATAAAATACAGCCCCGGGACTTGCATGGCCGCAAATGTTTTAGACGAAATTGCATCGCAATCGACACCGCCTAAAGTAACCTCGGCGGTCCGGTAACCTTCACTGCCATTAGGCTTGATGCGCCAACATTGCAGATTGTCGGCTACCGTTTTTAACTCTTTATCACTGCAATCGACCAAATTGCTTGCCAGCAGATTTTCAGGCAATAAAGCCTGTAACAGGCGTCTGGGTAAATAGTCGGCCAGAACATTCTGCAATTTGGCTTTGACCGCTTGCTGACGTTTCAGTTTCAAGTCTGTGAACAAATCCTGATCTGGTAGCAAATTAATTTCCAGTGCATCACAGGGCTGCCAGTAAGACGAAATCTGCAAAATAGCCGGACCGCTCAGTCCGCGATGGGTGAACAGCAAATTCTCACTAAAACTCTGCGCGGCATTACTGATACGGCAAGGCACGGCAATTCCGGTCAAAGGCGTAAAACGCAATTTGTCCTCGGGTTGCAAGGTCAGCGGCACCAGTCCGGCACGAGTCGGCCAGACTTTAATCCCAAACTGCTCGGCAATTTGATAACCCAGCGCTGTGGCGCCGATTTTAGGAATCGATAATCCACCGCTGGCGACTACCAGCGACTCAGACTGCCACTCGCCTTGCGAGCTGCTGATGCGAAAGCCATCGGCGTTTTTTTCGACCGCATCGATGTGGCAATTCAAACTGATCTCCGCACCATAGCGCTGACTTTCGTTGATCAGCATATCGACAATATCTTTGGCACTATCATTACAAAACAGCTGGCCGTGCAAACGTTCATGATAAGGAATCTGATAGCGGGTAATCAGCGCTAAAAAATCCCACTGCGAAAAACGTTTCAAAGCGGATTTACAGAAATGATGGTTATGGGAAAGGTAGTTGTCGGCTTCCACACTGTAATTGGTGAAATTACAGCGTCCGCCTCCGGACATTAAGATTTTTTTGCCAACCCGGTTGGCATGATCCAAGACCATCACCCGCCGTCCGCGTTTTGCCGCTTCTATCGCACACATCAGACCTGAGGCGCCTGCGCCGATAATAATCACATCGTGTTGTTTCATGCCTGGAATGGATCAGCTGAACAGAAAGCGCGCTATTAGAGCATTCCCCGCGCTGAAGACCAACCCTTATTCGATAGGTTGCTTATTCAATAGTCCGGCACGGGCTAACAGTATCAGACGCGCCGAGTGCCAGTCGGCCCAGCAACGTATCTGTTCTTGTCGGGCATCCGCCAGTGCCAACTGCGCTGCCAGCAATTCCAGAATATCGGCGGCTCCTTGTTGATAACGCCGTTGCGAGGAAATCAACGCCTGATCGGCACTGGCTTGCAACGATTCGGCAAATGACAGATTTTCGTAGGCTGATAGGGTGTCGGCGTGAGCCTTGACGATTTCGCCGGCAATCTGCTGTTCGATATCCTGCCACTGCGCGCGGTTTTTCTCTGCCTGGGCCTGGGCCTCGCGGATTTTGTAAGTTCTGGCAAAACCTTCAAACAAGGGTACCGATAACAACAGACCTACCGTGGTGGTGTCTGACCGGGTATGCTGCAAGCTCTGATTGGGATAACCGTTCTGATAAAAGCTGGCTGTAAAATCCAGTGTCGGCATTCCTTCCGAACGCGAAGCAATGATTCTGGCTTTAGCGGCTTCCCATTGCAGTCGCGCGGCTTGGATTGCCGGATGCCGTTGCTGGGCCAGCACCAGCCAGTCTTGTAACTCGCCGAACAACTGGTGTTGAGGATCAAAATGCTGGTCCGCAGCATCTTTGACAAGCAGCCGGCTATCAGCGTTCAGCCCCAACTGGTACCGCAATACCGATACCGCTTTGTGATAATCACCCTGAGCGCGTTGTTCAGCCAGCCGGGCTTTAGCCAGTGCGGTGGTCGCTTGCAGGCCGTCATTGCGACTGGCACTGCCGACCTGCTCACGATGCTGGGTGGCTGCCAGGGTTCGCTGTGCCAGTAGTGCCGTTTCCATCCGGCTCTGATAGGTTGCCTGGGCAGTCTGCAAATCAAAATAGGCTTTTATCACCACTGCCAATAAATTCTGAAGCGCTGCATCATGGCTGGCCAATGCTGCATCCAGCAAGGCCTGCCCGTAATCGAGGCTGGCTGCGCGTCCGCCAAAATCCAGCAAGCGCCAGCTGATATTGGCGTAAGCGGTATGGCCAGTGGTCTGGGTATCCGATGCAGATAGGCCCGGATAACTGACACCGCTATGGAGTCCGCTCAAAGTAGCGTTAATGGTCGGCAGATAAGCTGCCCGCTGCTGACCGAGCACACCCGCCTGAATTTTGATATCAGCCCAGACGATCCGCAGCTGCGGGTTATGACATAAGGCCAGATCAATGACCTCTGACAAACCCAGGGGCTGGATCAAATCGACTGGATCGCTGCAAATAACCGGCGCTTGATCTGGCAATCTGACCCCGCTATTGATGATGGGCGGTACAGTCTGCAATGGATCATCCAGTAAATCGGGCAGTTCCAGAGCATGTGCCAAGCCGCCGACCAGCAGCCATAAACACAACATCATCGTTTGAAGGACGAGAATGAATTTAGCGTTCATGCAAACTTTCATGGCCGTGCTGCAATAACGGCGCCAGTATATATTCGATCACCCTTCGGCTGCCGGTCTTGATCTCCACCGATCCTGACATACCGGGCGTCAACGGCATCGGTTTGCCATGTACCTGAATCGTGTTGTGCTCGAGCATGACTTTCACTGAATAAATCAGGCCTTTTTTGTCGTCCTCGATTGCATCACGGGATACCTGACTGACTCTGGCCGCTACGGTACCGTATTTGGTGTATTCAAACGTATCGATTTTCAGCGCCGCCTCCTGACCTGCTTCGACAAAACCTACATCCTTGTTTTCGATAAAGGCTTCAAATTCGACGGCGGTTTGCTGCGGCACCACCTGCATCAGCGCTTGAGCTGCCGGCACCACACCACCTACAGTATGTACCGATAACTGCTGTACGGTGCCATCAATCGGAGCGGTAATCTGCAATTGTTCGCCGTGAACCCGGGCTTTTTGCTGATCCTGCCGGGCCGCCTCTGCCACACGGATTGCCTCTTTCAAAGTGTCCTGAGCAGTCTTGCGAACTTCGGCAATCAAAGCCGCCCGCTGGTGTAGCGCAGCATTTAATTGTCGTTGCATCTCAATTCTGGCCTGCTCTTTTTCCAGCCAAGCATGTTCCGAGACATCATGATTCAGCGACAGCTGATGATAATCGCCGGCCTGCCGGCTGATCAGCGGTAAAGATTGTCTGAGCGAGCTGATTTCACTGTCCAGCCGGCGCTTTTTGGTTACGAAATCTTGATGCTGATCATGCAGATGCTGTAAGGCCTGCCGGAAATTGGCTTCAGATACACTATCCGGCAAACGCATAAGCGGCGCCATATCGGTATCGACAGCATCCAGAAAAGCCCTGCAGCGGGCCGCTTCCAGCACTGCCAGCTGTCTTTCATGATCGGCCTTGTCCTGATCCGACACCGCAGTTCGGGTATCGAGCACCAACAAAACCTCGCCAGCTTTGACAGCTTTACCCTCTTCGGCGGCCAGCGCAACCCCAACCTTTG
>CAIUWU010000013.1 GCA_903902945.1 uncultured Pseudomonadota bacterium | reverse complement strand
CGTCAAAGCGGGCAATAACAACTGGGTCAGGAAAAACGGCGCTTTCAGATTACTGTCAAACAACCGGTTCCAGTCATGCTCAGTAACATCCTCGACATGACCGGGAAAAAACTGCGCGGCGTTATTAATCAGGCCATCCAGTTCAGGAGCCAGCGCCAGCACTTGTTGCGCCAGTGCGCTGACCTCAGCCATCACAGCCAGATCGGCGCGCAGCGCCAACGCCGACTCGGCTCGACTCTGGTTTAATTCGGCAACCAGGGCCAAGGCTGCAGTCTCGGAATGCTGATAATGCAGCAATACCCGATAACCTGCCTGATGCAACCTCCTTGCACAGGCAGCACCCAGTCGTTTGACAGCACCGGTAATCAGAACAGTTTTGGTCATGGCAGTACTAATTAAGCCGCCTGATTGGCTAACAGCTTGTTACGGATCAAGACACAAACCAACACAGAAACCGCAACCGGACTTTGCGTCAGCATGAACTCGGCTACCGAGTGCTTGGTTACCACTTCAGCTAATGGCACCACAATCAGCATTTTTGCCAACCACCAGGTCAACCAGTAACCAATCAGACCGATAATCGACCAGTTCAACACCGGGCCGCCATGATTTTTGGCCGTGGTGTAAAACCAGACCAAAGTCAGAATTCCTCATAATTTCGCCAGCAACAACATGTTATGTCCTCGTTTTTTGTTTATCACCTACAGCAGACGGCTTTAATCCGCTTGCCGTTGGCAAGGAGTTATTAATTACAGCTTCAATCAATTGCAGACTGAGACGATACCGGCAAAAACCACCGGATGCCGATTCAGCCCAAGATTCCACTAAGCTCGCTTGCGGCCTATAATCGCCGCCTTCAACGATTACCAGAAGAGGAACCCGTCGTGCCAATCCCTAAAATCCTGATCAGTCTGCTGGCCATCAGTATTTCCAGCAGCGTATCCGCGCAGTCTAATCCTCATGCCGGTCATGGCGGCAGTGGCGCCAGCGGCAATAACGACGCCGCCTGCATCAAAGCCAAAATCAGTAACTTTACGCCAGCCCATCTGGCCACCATCGCGCCCGGCGGCGAATTTTCACTGGCGGTATCAGGCAGCAACGGCCCCGGCCATATTCATATCTCGATCCGGGAAAAACCGATCAAAGTCAGCGTTGAAAATAAAGATACCTTTTATCTGGTAAAAGGCAATTTACCGCCGGAAATCCGCAACGAAACCGTCCGCATCTCGGTCAGTGCCAAATCCAAAATCAGCAAATGCGACGCTGACGGCGGCTGGCTGCTAAAAGTTAGCGAATAACCTCGCTGTCAAACAAAATGGGCGTTACCGCCCATTTTCGGTTGCTTTATTCCGCACCTATTACCACTGTGACTCGCCGGTTTCCGGGTCATACATTTCATGACTGATGGTGTGACGGTTGGCAATCAGCTCATCAATGCTCGGTGAATTGCTCAGTGCGCGCTGAATCGCCAGTTTCATCGCCTCGTAATTGGTGCGATACAAATCCTTGCGATCCAGATCGGGATTGGTAGCGCAGGACGGATCGATCCACAGCATGGCGATAATGCACAAATCATTGGCCTGCTCACGCGGAATAATGCCTTCTGCGACAGAATCAATCACGGCATCGGCGACCGCAGACTGCACTGGACCGCCCAGCAAGGCCACATAAGCTGAAGACTTGATGGTGACTTTGGGCACCATGATGGTTGCCGGACGCACTTGCTGGTTGCAGGCACGAATCGCAAACATACGAGTATGCCCTTCGGTCTGCCCCATCAAATTGGCAAACGCATGGCCGGCCGGACCTTTAACGTCACCGATTAAAATCTCCGGCATGGCATCGGTACCTTGACCTTCACTTGAAAATACCGTTGCTTCACCGGTTCTAAACCAAATTGTGTCTGACATTAAACTGTCCTCAGCGTTATCAAAAAAACCGCATTCTATGTCGACAAATCCGGAGCAGCAACAGTAAACCCCGCATAACAGGCTCCGGCACTTGATATTGCAGATTCGGTTACCATTATTGCCCGATATTTTTTCCAATCTTTTTGCAACAAAGGGGCCCGATCGATTATGAAAAAACTATTCACTTCACAGAGTGCCGTTTTATTGTTGATGCTAGGTATCGGGCTACGCACCGTATCCGCTCAAGCCACCCTACCCACCCAGGTCGATGGCACACCGCTACCCTCTCTGGCGCCAATGCTAGAACAAAGCATGCCCGCCGTAGTCAATATTTCAACCTCGACCAATGTTCGGGCTCAGGAAAATCCGCTGATGAACGATCCGGTTTTTCGACGTTTTTTTAATATCCCCAACAACCCGCAACGACAGCAAAAAAACAGCCTCGGCTCGGGCGTGATCGTCGATAAGGATCAGGGGTATGTGCTGACCAACAACCATGTCATCGACAAAGCCGACAAAATTACCGTAACCCTGCATGACGGCCGCCAGCTGAATGCCAAATTACTCGGCACCGATCCGGAAGCCGATGTGGCAGTGATTCAGATTCATGCCGACAACCTGACCGCACTGAAAGTGGCCAATTCCAATCAGCTCAAAGTAGGCGATTTTGTAGTGGCAATTGGTAATCCGTTTGGCCTCGGTCAAACCGTAACTTCGGGCATCGTCAGCGCCCTGGGACGTTCCGGCCTCGGAATTGAAGGCTATGAAGATTTCATTCAGACCGATGCCTCTATCAATCCCGGTAATTCCGGTGGCGCCCTGGTTAATCTGCGCGGTGAATTTGTGGGGATGAATACGGCGATTCTAGCCCCTAGTGGCGGCAACGTAGGCATCGGCTTTGCGATTCCGTCCAATATGGCGGTGCGCATCATGGAATCACTGGTCCAAAACGGCGAAGTACGCCGCGGCCTGCTTGGCGTTACCACTCAGGATTTAACCCCGGAACTGGTCAAAGCCTTTTCATTAAAAGGCCAATATGGCGCGGTAGTGAGCCGGGTTGACAGTGGCTCACCGGCTGAAAAAGCCGGTATCGAACCGGGCGATATTATCGTCGCGGTTAATGGCCAGGAAATCCGCAACGGCAGCAGCCAGATCCGTACCGCAATAGGTTTACTGCAAATTGGTGACAGCGTTACGCTGGACATCATGCGCGGCGAAGAACGAAAAACGCTGCAAGCAATTATCGGCAAACCCAAACACAATCAGCTGAGCGGCGAGAAACTGCACCCGACACTAGCGGGAGCAACGCTGGGCGATACCGCCAAACAACAATCGGAAGGCGTGTTGATTGAGAAAGTCGATCCGAAATCGACGGTCTGGAAACGCGGTTTACGACCCGGCGACATTATCATTACCGCCAATCGCTACCGGGTTAAAAACCTCGATGAATTGAAACAAGTAGTCAATCCGGCCACGCCACTGCTAATTAATCTGCAACGCGGCGGCGAAGCGTTCTTTATTGTCTTGCAATAACTCAATTCAATATCGATTTCAGCGCGGCAAGGCTGGCCTTGCCGCGCTGTTTGACTTCTTCGGCAGGCAACTGCTTTTTGTTCGGCCATTCCAGTTCGTCTTCGGGTAATTCAGCCAGAAACCGACTAGGCTCACATTCGGTCATCTCGCCATAACGCTTACGATGCGTGCAATAACTGAAAGTGAGGGTTTGCTGGGCCCGGGTAATGCCCACATAGGCCAGTCGCCGCTCTTCTTCAATATTATCGGTTTCGATACTGTTCTGGTGCGGTAACAGATTTTCTTCCATACCAATCAGAAATACATGCGGAAACTCCAGCCCCTTGGCAGCATGTAAGGTCATCAGACTCACCTGATCACCGGCTTCCTGTTCTTGCTGTCGGTCCAGAATATCCATCAGCATCACCTTGGCAATTACCTCGGCCAGCGACAGGGTTTGTTGTTCCTTTTCAGCAATCCGCTGCAGCCATTCCAGTAACTCATAGACATTCTTCAACTTGCGTTCAGCCGAAGCTGACGTCTTGCTGTTTTCCTGCAGCCATTGCGGATAATGAATCTCATCGACCATCGCATTCAGCACAGCAAAACCATCGCCACTTGCAACTTGCTGCGCGGTTTTATTGACCCAGTCACAAAAACGCTGCAACCTGTGCCAGGATTTTTCGGCCACCTTGTGCTGCAGACCCAGTTCACCACAGGCGGCAAACAGACTGATATGCCGCTCATTGGCATAAGCACCCAGCTTTTCCAGTGTAGTCGGACCGATTTCACGGCGAGGGGTGTTGATCACCCGTAAAAACGCCGCATCATCATCGCGATTCACCAGCAAACGCAGATAAGCCAGAATGTCCTTGATTTCGCTATAGGCAAAAAACGACGTACTGCCGCTGATAAAATAAGGCACATTGTTTTCGCGCAGCTCACTTTCAAACAGCCGCGACTGATGATTACCGCGATACAAAATCGCGTAATCACCATAACTACCACCGGTCTTGAAACGATGATGGATAATTTCCGCTACTACCTGCCGCGCTTCCGCCTGCTCATGCTTATGACTCAACACTCGTAACGGATCGCCATACCCCAGATTACTCCAGAGTTTTTTCTCGAAGGTATGCGGATTATTGGCAATCAACTGATTGGCGACTTTCAGAATCCGCCCGGCAGAACGGTAGTTTTGCTCCAGCTTGATCACCTGCAGGCGGCTGTAATCTTTTTGCAGCTGGCCAATATTTTCCGGCTGGGCGCCACGCCAGGCATAGATGGACTGATCATCATCCCCCACCACGGTAAAACGCCCGAGATTGCCCGCCAGCGCTCTGACCAGCTGATACTGAGTAATATTGGTATCCTGATATTCATCGACCAGTAAATAGCGAATCTTGTTCTGCCACTTTTCCAGTACGGCCGGGTGCTGCTGAAACAACACCACCGGCAGACCAATCAGATCATCAAAATCGACGGCGTTATAGGCTTTGAGACTACGATTGAACTGCTGAAACAAATGCGCGGCGGCCAGCAACTCTGGATTATTGGCCGTATGCAACGCCTGATCGGGACTGACAAAGGCATTCTTCCACTGTCCGATCTGATAACTGTAACGCTCGACGGCATCGGGATCGCAATGGGCAACATGAGCGACTAGCTGCCTGAGCAAGCTCAACTTATCCTGCTCATCAAACAAAGTCATACCGGCTTTATAGCCCAGCACTTTGTATTCGGCCCGCAAAATATCCAGACCCAGCGAATGAAAGGTTGAAACTCTAAGACCCCGGCTATCCTGATCATTCAGCAAACGCGATACCCGGCTTTTCATTTCCCGGGCTGCTTTATTGGTAAAGGTCACGGCCGCAATATGCCGGGCCGGAATACCGTGTTGCACCAGATAAGCGATTTTTTCGGTAATCACCCGTGTCTTGCCGCTACCGGCACCTGCCAGCACCAGTAAAGGACTATCGATGATTTTGACGGCAGCTTGTTGTTGTGGATTTAATTTGGAACTCATCGCGGCAAGTCTAACCAACACACCGCGACTTAGCCAGCATTGAAAGCGGTTTAATTAACTGAATGCTTGGGTTTTAGCCAACGGGAGTTGAAGTGGTATCATACCCAGCAATTTAGTTGGTTATTTTATCCACGGAGTCATGCATGGCGAGCTTAGAAAAAAGCGCAGTTGAGAATTTGCTGAAAACCTTTATCGATCCGCATCTGGAAACTGATTTAATCAGCGCCAAGGCGGTCAAAAACATAAGCATTAAGGACGATCAGCTCAAGGTGACCATTGAACTGGGCTATCCGGCCAAATCGTATCTGAGCACTCTGAAAAGCGAACTGGAACAACTATTGTCAAGTTTAGATGGGGGCGGCAAAGTTGAGGTAAGCATTACTGTTGCAATCGCCGCTCATGCCGTACAAAAAACCCTCAAGCCATTAGCCGGTGTCAAAAACATTATCGCCATCGCTTCCGGGAAAGGCGGTGTCGGCAAATCGACGACCACAGTTAATCTGGCGCTGGCACTGGCAGCAGAAGGCGCTAAAGTGGGGATTCTGGATGCCGATATTTACGGCCCCAGCATTCCGACCATGCTGGGACTGAGCGGCAAACCCGATACCCAGGACGGCAAGAATTTTATTCCCAAAGTCTCCTTCGGCATTGAAACTATCTCGATCGGCTATCTGGTTGATCCCGATCAAGCCATGATCTGGCGCGGGCCTATGGCTACCGGCGCCTTGCAGCAGTTACTGACTCAAACCCTGTGGAGTGATCTGGATTATCTGATGATCGATTTACCACCCGGTACCGGCGATATTCAGCTGACACTGGCACAGCAGATTCCGGTCAGCGGCGCCGTAATCGTCACCACGCCACAGGATATCGCCCTGATCGATGCGCAACGCGGTCTGGCAATGTTTGAAAAAGTCAATGTCCCGATTCTGGGTCTGGTAGAAAACATGAGCCTGCATATCTGTAGTCAGTGCGGTCATGAAGAAGCGATTTTCGGACAAGGTGGCGGTGAGGCGATGGCCGGCAAAAATCATGTGCAATTATTGGGATCGCTGCCTCTGGATAAAGCCATTCGTGAATTTGCCGACAGCGGCCGACCTACGGTAGTGGCTGACAGCGAAGGCCGGCCGGCACAGATTTACCGCGAAATTGCCCGCAAGATGGCAGCCAAACTGGCTTTGCGCAGCAAAGATTTCAGCGCCCGCTTTCCCAATATCGTGATTCAGAACAGCTAAGGCCCTACGGGTGCTGATCGCTCAGATCAGCACCAGATTATCCCGATGAATCAACTCTTCGTCATCGGCATAACCCAGCAGCGTTTCAAACTCGCTGCTGGCTTTGCCGGCAATTTTCAGGGTCTCTTCGGAGGCATAATTGATCAGGCCACGGGCAATTTCAACGCCCTGCGGATCAAGACAGGACACCAAATCCCCGCGCTTGAAGTTACCCTGGACGGCTTTAACACCTACTGCCAGCAAGCTTTTACCGGCACTTTGCAAGATTTTTACCGCTCCCTCATCCAGCGTCAGACTGCCTTTCAGCTGTAACTGCCCGGCCAGCCATTGCTTACGGGCTGCCAGCGGCGCGATATTAGGAATCAGATAAGTGCCCAGTTCAGCACCGGCGAACACTTCGCTAATCACTTGCTCCAGCTTACCCGAAACAATCACCGTAGCCGCACCAGAACGGGCAGCCAGTCTGGCGGCACGCACTTTGGTATACATACCACCACGCCCAAGACCACTGATACTGTCGCCGGCCACTTCATCCAACATGCTTTCGTTAACACTGACGCAGCTAATCAGCTTGGCATCCGGATTCAGACTGGGATTGGCATCAAACAGGCCCATCTGATCAGTGAGGATAATCAGCAAATCCGCTTCAACCAGATTGGCTACCAGCGCCCCTAAGGTATCGTTATCGCCGAAACGGATCTCTTCGGTAGCTACCGCGTCATTTTCATTGATGACCGGCACTACACCAAAGTCGAGCAAGGTCAGCAAAGTACTGCGAGCATTCAGATAACGCTGACGATCCGATAAATCATCATGGGTTAACAAGACTTGTGCGGCCAGCAGATCATGTAACTGAAATTCATCTTCAAAACGCCTGACCAGCCCCATTTGCCCCACCGAAGCCGCCGCCTGCAATTCGTGCAGCACTTTGGGACGACTTTTCAGCTTCAGGCGGCTCATGCCTTCGGCAACCGAGCCGGAAGAGACCAGCACCACATCAACAGCTTGCTGACGCAAGCCTGCCATTTGCGCGACCCAGGCACTGATAGCCTGTTTGTTTAAACCGCGGCCGCCATCGGTCAGCAGCGAACTGCCAATTTTGACCACGACACGCTTGGCTTTGCAAAAATCAGAACGGCTCATGAGGCAACTCCTGTTGCTGCTGACTGGCTGCGGCTTTTTGCTGCTCGAGAAAATCCATGATCGCGTACATCAGGGCTTGCGTACCCTCACGTTTCAGCGCAGAAATCTTGAATACCGGACCATCCCATTCCAGCTCATCAACAATCGCCTGACAATGCGCATCGACTTCATCTTCCGGCAAATTGTCAATTTTGTTCAACACCAGCCAGCGGGGTTTCTCCGCCAGTTCATCACTCCATTTTTCGACTTCGTTGATGATTTTTTCAGCGGCGACCACCGGCGATTCGTCGCTTTCATAAGGTACGACATCGATGACATGCAGCAACAAACCGGTTCTCGACAAATGTTTCAGGAACTGCAAGCCCAGACCCGCACCTTCGGCAGCGCCCTCGATCACCCCCGGAATATCGGCGATCACGAAACTGCGCATATCGTCGACTTTAACCACCCCCAGATTCGGATGCAGAGTTGTAAACGGGTAATCAGCCACTTTGGGACGCGCCGAAGATACCGCGCTGATCAGACTAGACTTGCCGGCATTAGGCATACCTAACAGACCGACGTCGGCAATCACCATCAGCTCGAGAAACAGCTGCCTATGCTCGCCGGCAGAACCTTTGCTGGTTTGCTGCGGCGCGCGGTTGATACTGCTTTTGAAGCGGGTGTTGCCCAAGCCGTGGAAACCGCCTTTGGCAACCAACAATTTTTCACCCGGTTTGATCAGATCACCGATTTTTTCACCGGTATCGGCTTCATAGACAATCGTTCCCGGCGGCACAGGTACAAAACAATCTTCACCTTTTCTGCCGGTGCAGTTACGACTCATGCCATTCTGACCCCGCTGAGCCCGGAACACCGAACTGTAACGAAAATCCACCAGAGTATTTACATTTTCGGTAGCAACCAGATAAACGCTGCCACCATCGCCACCATCGCCACCGTCCGGACCGCCAAGAGGAATATATTTTTCACGGCGAAAAGAGGCAACCCCGTTGCCACCATCGCCTGCTTCTACGCGAATTTCTGCTTCGTCAACAAATCTCATAATTTACCGCTATAAACAAAAAAGCCCCGCTAAAATAACGAGGCTTTTTCTATCAGTTGTGCCAGAAAGCACAGCCAGGATTATGCTGCTGCAATACTTACGTATTTACGGCTTTTCGGGCCTTTCTGTTCGAAAACCACAACACCATCAACAGTTGCAAACAATGTGTGATCTTTACCGATACCAACGTTGTTGCCAGCATGGAAACGTGTGCCACGTTGACGAACCAGGATGTTGCCGGCTTTAACCACTTGACCACCGAAACGTTTTACACCCAGTCGCTGCGCATTAGAATCACGTCCGTTACGAGTACTACCGCCTGCCTTCTTGTGAGCCATATTCTTCTAACCTCGTTCTGTTATGCAGAAATGCCAGTAATCTGGACTTCTGTGTAATATTGACGATGCCCCTGTTTTTTCATGTGGTGCTTACGTCTTCTGAATTTAATGATTCTGACTTTTTTGTGTCTGCCTTGAGAAACCACAGTTGCAGTCACTTTGCCGCCTTCCAAGAAAGGCTGACCGACTTTTACTGCATCGCCCGACTGTACCATCAGCACTTTGTCAAACTCTACGCTGTCGCCTGCGCCCAACTCAAGTTTTTCGATTTTTAAGGTAGTACCCTCTGCGACACGATACTGTTTACCACCTGTTTGAATTACCGCATACATCAGCGTAAGCTCCATCAAGCATATTCTGTTAAAAATGAACCGGCGATTATATTTTCAATACCCCGCACAGTCAAACCAATTTTTCTAAAAGCCGTCAACTGATCTCTGCCGACCTTTAAATACCGATCAATCTTTGAATCTTTCGAACTATTTTCCAATACAAAAACTGGAAAAAATTTCACCCAGCAAATCATCCGGGGTAAATTCACCGGTAATTGCCGACAACGCCAGCTGCGCCTGCCTGAGCTCTTCTGCCACCAGTTCAGGCGCCATCACCTCAAGCTGCTCTGCGGCATTGACCAATGCCTGCTCAGCAACAGTCAAGGCTTCGATATGCCGCCGCCGGGCAATAAACACGCCTTCAGAGGCCTCGGCAAAACCCACACTGTGCTTCAGATGTTGCTTTAACAAATCCAGACCCTCCCCAGTTTTCACTGAGAGATAAATCTCGACATCCTGACCGGTTTCGATTAACTGCGCCGGCTTACCGGACAAATCAATTTTATTGAAAACCTTGGTCAGCTGAACATTGGCCGGCAGATGCTCGGGCATCTCCGCT
>CAIUWU010000012.1 GCA_903902945.1 uncultured Pseudomonadota bacterium | reverse complement strand
TTTGTTGCAGCGAATAAGAGCTCATATCGGATCAACTATTAAAAACTTATAAACTGATGGCCGGAAAACGTTGCAGTAACTCGCGGTGCAACAAGGCTTTAAAACCGGCATGCGCGACTTTCTCGACCATTTCATTGGCAAAGGCAAAGGTCAACAGATTGCGCGCCGACTCTTCATCGATGGCTCGCGATTGCAGATAAAACAGCGATTTCTCATCCAGCTGACCCACGGTCATTCCATGCGAACATTTGACATCGTCGGCATAGATTTCCAGTTGCGGCTTGCTATCGACTTCGGCATCAGCGGATAACAGCAGATTGCGGTTATTCATTTCCGAATCGGTTTGCTGAGCATCTTTAGCTACCACGACCCGACCCTGAAACACGGCGCGGGCCTTGTCATCCAGGACGCCTTTGTAAAATTCACGACTGACACCATGCGGCGCCAGGTGATTGATACGGGTGTGATTATCCAAATGCTGACGCTGACCGGCCACATACAAACCGTCTAGCTGACACTCCGCCGCTTGCTGCAAATCGCTGTGAATATCGCTGCGGGCCAGCACACTGCCCAAAGCAAAATTTTGATGCTTGAAACGACTGTCGCGGGCCTGTTGCACATAGCAGCCACCAAAATGCAGGGCTTTGCCAGCTTCCAGTTGCAATTTTGACCAAGCCAAACTGGCGTTGGGCAAGACAAAACATTCGCTCACAGCCGCAGTAAAATAGCGTTCGCTGCTGCCGATAAAGGTTTCAATGATCTCGGCTTCGGCTTGCTGATTCACGACCACCAGATTGCGACTCACCGCCAAAGCGTCTTCCGCAGTCACCAAATGGATAATTTGAATCGGTTTATCGACAATTTGACCGGCAGCCACTTCCAGCCACAGGCCATCGGCAAACCAGGCATTATTGAATGCAATCAGGTTATGTTCCTGATTATCGACCGCCTGCCCCAGATAAGCGTGCAGTTGTTCCGGTTGATCGTGTAAAGCCTGTGCCAGACTCTTGACCGTTACGGCGGCAGGCGGTGTATCCGAAGCATCCAATAACAAACGCCCGTTGACCAGTAACAAACAATAGGCATCGCTAAGGCGGTAAGCATTCAGGAAATCAGCATCGAATGCGCTGCTGGCGCTGACATTAAAGGCAGTTTTATTCAAACCCGCCAGATTGGTATAGCGCCACTCTTCGTCGCGCAATCCGGGAAAACCGCGTTCAGCGAAACGGTCAAAACCGTTTTGTCTGAGCGCCTGTAACCAAGATACAGCCTGTCCAGGTAACTGAGCGGCAAGGGCCGGATAGTGATTTAGATAATGGTCGATGCTCATCCGCTTAACCTTCCAGCCAGCTGTAACCTTTGTCTTCCAGCTCCAGAGCCAGCTCCGGGCCGCCTGATTTGACTATCTTGCCGTCCGCCAGCACATGCACGACATCGGGTTTGATGTAATCCAACAAACGCTGGTAATGGGTAATCATCAGAAACGAGCGTTCGCTGCTGCGCAACGCGTTAACGCCTTCTGACACGATACGTAAGGCATCGATGTCCAGACCGGAGTCGGTTTCATCGAGAATGCACAGATTGGGTTCCAGCACCGCCGCTTGCAGAATTTCATTGCGTTTCTTTTCACCGCCAGAAAAACCTTCGTTGACCGCGCGATACAGAAATTTCTCGTCCATTTGCAGCAATTTGACCTTGTCTTTCACCAGAGTCAGAAAGTCCATCGCATCCACTTCCGGCAAGCCTTTATGTTTGCGCATGGCGTTGAGGGCGGCTTTGAGCAGGTAAATATTGCTGACACCCGGAATTTCCACCGGATACTGAAATGCCAGAAACACCCCTTCGCGGGCCCGAATTTCCGGATCCATGTCCAGCAAGTCTTTGCCGTTATACGTCACACTGCCTTCGGTGACGGTATAACCGGGTTTGCCGGACAGAACATGTGACAAGGTGCTTTTCCCGGCGCCGTTAGGGCCCATGATGGCGTGCACTTCGCCGGGGTTAATATCCAAGGTTAAACCCTTTAGGATGGGTTTGTCGTTAATGGAGGCGTGGAGATTTTTTATGCTGAGCATGAAGCTACCTAAATATTCGAATAACAGATGATGTTGGTCACGAAATAATTGAAACAGGGTACTGCGAAAAAAATTGATCGGAAGTCACAATCGTCATCGACGACTGAATCGCTTGCGCGATTAGCAATCGATCAAAGGGATCTCGATGTACTACGGGCAACGTTTGCAATTGCTCGATATGCGATAACTCAATGGGTAATAATTTCAATTCGTTATCTTGCTGCTGACGTTGAATCATGGTTTGCCATGGTGTGGTCAAACTCAATTTCCCTAGTTGTTGCTTAATCTGAATTTCCCAGACGGATACCAAACTCAAATACAAGCGAACATCAGAACGCTCACAAAGTTGCAAGGCCGAAGCGCTGAGTTTTTCGGGCGCTTCATTCAGCCAAAGAAAAACATGGGTATCAATCAAGACATTCATGAATCATTACCCAGCCAAAACTCATCCGATAATTCGGCATTAAAATCATCGGCCATTTTGATTGATCCACGAAATTGTCCAAACTGGCGCTTTTTGGGGTTGGTTGCGGTTTCCGATTCCAGCAAAACAATCACCTTGACATTTTGGCATGGCCAATCTTCCGGCACTTGTAAATGAATTTGGTGGTTTGTATCAATATTGGCGTTCAGTTCAATTGCTTGCATAGGGGCAATGATTTAATTTCAGTTTCTTTAAAAATAATACTATCCGGCATACGATCAGGAAGTAGCCCGTGGTTGGGTTAGCTCGATTAGAGCGTAACCCAACAATCGAAGTCCAACGTGTTGCGTTACGGCTAGCGCCTAACCCAACCTACAAAACTGACAAAACCGACTTAGCTTGTTAAATCAAAAAATCGATCAAAGCCTTGGCTTGCAAACCTACACGTAGCAAATAGGGCGTAATAGCGATAGCGTATTACGCCGAAACCGAAGGCCAAAAACGGCGGAATGCCCGTTGGTTATTGCGCCCTACCGGTTATGCTGTGCTTGGCCAAAAATTCGCTAGGCTCAAAGATCGGTAATTCAGCCAATTTAAAATCTTTGCTATTCCGAGTAATAATCACATCCGCATTCACAGAAACCGCTGAACAATACAAAACGGCATCTTCAAAATCTGTAAATTGCGAATTTAATGCTGATTGCAAAACAGCAGCATTCACTTCAGCTATCTGAAATAAACCCAACAAACAATTTAATGCTTCTTTTGAGGCCTGTTTGCCTATCGATTTACTCAGCAAATAATCCAATGTAGTAACCGTTGTTGCACACAAATAACCATTAATTTGCTTAGTTTCAACAGCAGCCAGTAGTTTTATCGCTGATTGTGAATCTGGTTCACGATCCAATAACACATCTAGTACAACATTGGTATCGAATAAAACCTTCAAAGGTATTTTTCCTCTAAGTGTTTTAGATAGTCCGCCTTATTAAGGTTCGATTTTTTCAGCAGTCCGATCAATGAACGGGTTTTGGGTGGTATCGGCGTAGATTGATCTTTTAATTCAAGCAACTGTTTTTCTATCGCGATACGCACAAATTCCTCCGCGTTGGGCTGTTGTAAAACCTGTTGACCAATGTCATCGGGTAATTCAATGGCTATTTGCATGTTCACCCCCAAAATTCAATTTATTCAAAGCATATCCTAGTTCGTAACCCGTAGGTTGGGTTAGCTCGATAGAGCCTAACCCAACATTTTTAGCCCACCGCCCCTTCCAAACTAATACCCAACAGCGCCTGCGCCTCAACGGCAAATTCCATCGGCAGTTCTTTGAAGACTTCTTTACAAAAACCATTGACGATCATCGACACTGCATCTTCCGGCGACAGGCCGCGCTGCTGGCAGAAAAACAATTGGTCTTCGCTGATTTTAGACGTGGTGGCTTCATGTTCAATCTGCGCCGAAGGCTGTTTGACTTCCACATAAGGAAAGGTGTGAGCGCCGCATTGAGCACCAACCAGCAAGGAATCGCACTGGGTATGATTACGGGCGTTTTCGGCCGATTTGGCGATTTTGACCAGTCCGCGATAAGTGTTTTGCGCTTTACCGGCCGAAATCCCTTTGGAGACAATGGTGCTACGGGTGTTTTTACCGATATGGATCATTTTGGTACCGGTATCGGCCTGTTGCAGATTATTGGTCAAAGCTACCGAATAAAATTCACCAATCGAATCATCACCGATCAGCACACAACTAGGATATTTCCAGGTGATCGCCGAACCGGTTTCGACCTGGGTCCAGGACACCTTGGCGTTGTGACCACGGCATTCGGCGCGCTTGGTAACAAAGTTATAGATACCGCCCACACCGTCTTTATCGCCGGGATACCAGTTTTGCACTGTGGAA
>CAIUWU010000011.1 GCA_903902945.1 uncultured Pseudomonadota bacterium | reverse complement strand
TGCAGGGCGTGTTTTGTTTATTCTTGTAATGCCATCTGAACAGTAGCGGTGCGGCGGACCGATTCAACTGGTTCTGAGCCAGCACGGTTTGCAGATCGGCATAGCTCAGATCATAAAACGATGCTTGCAAGGGCTTTTCCGGCCCGCTTAAAACTTGCTTGATCATTGGCTGGAAGCTTACAGCAGATTATACAAATACAGTCCCGCCAGAATCAGGTAGGCCAAAAAGCTCAGGCCAAGAAACCAGGGCTGACCGCTGGGTCGGGCCCATGCCGGCAGGTGTGGTGCCAGCATGCGGTGGTTGATCAGGTAGAGCGCTACCGGAAAGGTAATCGTGCCGATAAAGCCAATCAGCGCGCTGGTCAGGATCAGCGGGCCGGGAGCATCGAGCTGCATGGTAAACGACGTAATTACGGTCAGCAGTCCCAGTACGATGTAATACCAGCGACGGGCGGACAGTTTACGGCTGGCCGGGAACAGGGTCATGATGATATCGGTCTGAATCCGGCTTACCGCATCAGCGGTAGCCAGCCAAGTGTCGGTTAGGAATGCAGCGGCCACCACCAGAAACAGCAAGCGGCCGATTTCGCCCCAGCTGACGGCAAAAAACTGGCTTTGCACTACCGCTAGTTCATATTCCTGAGGCAGTAAGCCTTTGGGGAATAACAGCGCATAGGCCAGCAGACAGGTCATTAGCGTGGTGAACAGATTGCCGATAATGCCGACCAGAATATCGGTGCTTAAAAACCGGCGCCAGATCAGCCAGTGTTGCCGGCTTTTCGGGGTGTCGGCCGGCAGAAAACCGTCGCTGTGTACCGCTTCTTCATTACCGCCGAGACCGGTGATGCGACCGGCAAATGTGGCCATTGCCACGCCTTTATCGCGCAGCCAGTAGGAATAAAACAGAATCCAGAAACCGCCAAGACCGGCAAAAGTGATGGCGGTCAGTAATTTGCTGGCATCAGCGCTGTCCCAGGGTCTTGGTATCGCGGCAGTCGGGCCGAACAGGCCGCGTACGAATTCGGGAATGGCGCCTTGTACATCGGCCTGCAGACAGGCCGACAATAAGCCGACCACCGTTACTACGGCGACCAGTTTCATGAAGCGTTCGATCAGGGTGTAAATCACACCGCTGGCGAGAATGGCGCTGATAAAAACCGCAATCGAGGCATAACCCCAGAACAGGCTCTGGTCGCGTTGGCTCCAGCCGCTCGGCCAGTGCGTGAGCTCTGCCATGGCTGTGCCGCCGGCAGAAGCAAAAGCGCCAAACCAGAGGAACGATACTGTCATCAGCAGCCACAGAAAAATACCAAAGCCGCGATGCAGCCGAATGAAACCATGAAAAATCGATTCACCGGTCAGCAGGGTATAGCGACCGATTTCCAGATTCAGCGGATATTGCAGCAGACAGGCAGGAACCAGCAGCCAAAGAAAGGTCAGTCCGTACTTGGCAACCATATACGGCCACCAGATCAGTTCACCGCTGCCTTGCGCCAGTGCCATCCAGACCACGCCCGGACCCAGGGCCGCCCACCAGCCCGGAAAAATCGGAACCTGATGACGCGGTAATCGCTCCAGCGGTGTGATACTCATGACAAATTGACTTTCTTAAGAATGCTTTTGCTAATCGCGGCGACAAAGTCTTCAGGATTGTCATAGCCTTGCTGTTTTATGAATTCAACAGCGGTTTTGACGATTTGTTTGGTTTCGGCAATTTCGGCCATGCTGCGACCACAGCCCTGGCAGATTTCACCATCGGAACAACACAGATCCTGACATGGCGTAAATTTCATAGTGATACCCTCGGGGAAAGTCGGCCCGCTCATTCAGTGAGCCGGCCGGAGATTGGATTTAAACCGCCTGCTTGATGCGTTGCAGGGCGTTTTGCAGATTAGACATGCTGGTAGCAATCGAAATGCGGATATGACCGGGGCAGCCGAAAGCCGAGCCCGGCACCAGCGCCACGCCAGCGTGTTCAATCAGGTATTCGGCGAAAGCCAAGTCATCGTTTATGCCATCCAGTCGCGCCAGCAGTTTTTCGACATTCGGGAACACGTAAAAAGTGCCGTCGGTGGGCAGACATTCGATGCCGTCAATGGTGTTGAGTTCAGCGACCACATAATCATGGCGTTTCTTGAATTCGATCATCATGGTGTCGATAAAGCCCTGATCGCCGTTCAGTGCTTGTTCAGCCGCGACCTGAGAAATCGAAGTTGGGTTGGATGTGCTTTGCGACTGCACGATGCACATGGCTTCAATCAGATCGGCCGGGCCTGCCGCATAACCGATGCGCCAGCCGGTCATCGAATAGGCTTTAGAGACGCCATTGAGGACGATGGTGCGGGGATAGAGGTCTGGATTGACCATCAAAATGTTCACAAACTCGCCTTTTTGCCAGAGGATGTGTTCATACATGTCATCGGTGGCGACCAAGACGTGCGGAAATTCGCGCAGTACTTCACCCAGCGCTTTCAGTTCGTCAGCAGAATAAGCCACGCCGGTCGGATTGGACGGGCTGTTGATCACCAGCAAACGGGTTTTGTCGGTAATCGCGGCGCGCAGCTGGGCTGGGGTGATTTTGAAGTTCTGCGCTTGGGTGGTTTCGATGATCACCGGCACGCCATCGGCCAGCAGTACCATGTCGGGATAGGAGACCCAGTAAGGCGCCGGAATAATGACTTCATCACCGGGATTGAGCAGGGCCTGAGCCAGATTGAAGAAACTTTGTTTGCCGCCGCTGGAAACCAGCACCTGTTTTGGTGTGTAGTCAAAACCGTTGTCGCGTTTGAATTTGGCGATGATGGCTTGTTTGAGGCTGGCGGTGCCGTCGACGGCAGTGTATTTGGTGAAGCCGTTGTTGATCGCGGTAATCGCCGCGGCTTTGATCGAATCAGGGGTGTCGAAATCCGGTTCGCCGGCACCGAGACCGATGATGTCTTTACCGGCGGCGCGCATGGCAGCGGCGCGGGCAGTAATGGCAAGAGTAGGGGACGGTTTAACGGCTCTAACGCGATGGGACAGCGTGATGCTCATGATTCCTCGGCTGTAAGTGGCTAAAAACAGCCGCGCATTATACGGGTATCG
>CAIUWU010000010.1 GCA_903902945.1 uncultured Pseudomonadota bacterium | reverse complement strand
TTGAATTCCAGGCTGTATTTGGGTCTATTGTGTTTTTTGTTGTTACTCATGGTCACCTCTGATAGCAGTATAAATTCTGCCTTTAGAAGTGTCCGGGATTATTAGACCATTTCAGTTTAATTGTCGATTGGCAACCTGGTCACCAGAGATACGCTATACCGTTGAAGAAATGGTCAGCGGTCTGCAATTAGAACTGGTGGAAACCTCACGGACTAAACGTCAATCATCACGAGAACCGAAAGAACGTCCCGTTGAGGGGGATCCGGTTTGGCTCCCCAAACCATCGGAAAACCCGGTTTTAAATGCCTTGCAAAATGCTGGTCTATATAAATCTCCATTAGGCGCTGGCAAGCATGACATAACCTGCCCTTGGGTTCACGAACATACCCATGCAATTGATGGCGGCACGGCTTACTTTGAACCAGATGACCATTGGGCGATTGGCGGATTCAAATGTCTTCATGGACATTGTGCGCAGCGTAATATCCGGGTTTTGCTGGAGTATCTGAGTCTTGATATTAACGCCGCGCGGATGAAGCCGACTATCCGGGTTGTTAGTGGTGAGATTCATCGGGTCGTGGATGCTGCCGAATTGGAATTGGCTAATTCTGGACGTTTTTATCAACAAGGCGGTTTGATCGTGACAGTGACCACTGACCCTGGCACTTTGGAAACGCGGTTGCAAGACGTGCGGCAACCGGCCTTAGTGCGTGCTCTGGCCGGCGTGGCCAGTTGGGAAAGATTTGATGGTCGCACCGAAAACTGGGGGCGTACTGATCCCCCAGCCAGACATGCGGCTGTACTTTACGACTCGACTAGTTACCACCATTTACCGGTGATTAAAGGCTTAACCCGTCAACCTTATTTACGCAGTGACGGCAGCTTGATGACACAGGCCGGTTATGATGCGGCAACAGGCCGGTTTGGTGTATTCGATGCCAGCGTATTCGCTGTTGGTGACACCCCCAGTCGTGCAGATGCTGAAGTGGCTTTAGACTTGATTAAAGATTTGCTGACTGAATTCAGTTTTGCCCATGAAACGGATTTGGCTGCCGCGCTCTGTGCGATTTTGACCGCCGCTGTCCGGCCCAGTTTGCCACATGCACCTATGTTTCATGTCCGTGCGCATATGGTGGGTTCTGGAAAATCCTATTTATGTGAGTTGCTCACCGCCTTTGCCACGCCCAGACGCGGAACCCCCAGCAGCTTTCCCGGAGATGATGAGGAATGCCGGAAAATGCTGTTGGCAGAGTTATTGTCAAGCCCGGCGGTGATCGAGTTCGATAATCTAACCTGTGATTTGCTGGCGCATAAAAGCTTATGCACAGTCTTAACCGCTGAATATTTTTCGGGGCGAATTTTGGGTATTTCTAAAATGGCGACGGTGAATACCCGCACCTTGTTTTTATCCAGCGGTAACAACGTTGGCCCTATTCATGACATGAGCCGCCGCTGCATAACCATCAATTTATCGCCTCAATGCGAAACACCCGCTACACGCCATTTTAAACGGCCGGATTTAATCCGTGAGGTATTGGCAGAACGTCCACGTTATGTATCAGCAGCATTGACCATTGTACGAGCCTGGATTGATGCAGGTAAACCCATCACCGACATTAAGCCCTTGGCGAGCTTTGGTGACTGGACAACTTATTGTCGCCAGCCATTGCTGTGGCTCGGTGTTGCCGATCCCGCTACCTCTGCCTTTGATGCCATGGCGGATGATCCGGAGCGTGAAACCTTGTCACGTTTATTGCTGGCTTGGTATTCAGTATTTGGCAATAAGCCGACCATGGTTCGCGAAGCGCTTAAGCAATCCAGTTTAGGATTTGATGATCACGTCGAGCTAAAAGAAATATTGCACGATATTGCCGATGAACGCGGTGAAATCAATCGCCGCCGCTTGGGGTGGTGGATTAAGCGTAATGCGGGACGGATTGTGGATGGCCTGCGTTTTGTTAAGGCACCGGGTAATCGTTCTGCTGATGCCTGGATTGTGGAGGTAGTTGAATCGGTTTTATCGGTTTCTTCGGTTTTAAATTCCGCAAACCAAAAAAGTGTCAACGACGCAGAATTTAACAGTAATGCTTATGCGCGCGCCAGTCGCGGTGAATAATGGGAGACAGTTTCATGCAGACAATTGAAAACGATAGTGTATTAACGAATGCGGCTGCCAAAGAAAATGAGGCGTCGACCCAGACGGGACATTATGAGCCTGTTCGCTATAACGCGATGACGCATGGCATTTTGTCCAAACATGCCGTATTGCCGCATGAGGACAAAACGGAGTTTGAAAATTTGCTGGCCGGGTTACAAGCGGAACATCAACCCACCGGAATGACCGAGCAGCATCTGGTTGAAGAACTGGCGACGATACTGTGGCGTAAACGCCGGGTATTGCTGGCCGAGGGCGCTACTATAAACCGCAATTTGGTGCAAATTGCTCAGCAAACCAATAGCAACATCATACCTGCCGCCGTACCGCTGGATTCATGCCTCAAAGCCAGCAGCCTTTGGGTGGCCGACCTCATTGGAGACACGCTGGAACAAAATCAACTACGGCTTAAGGAAGCAGAACTCGACCTTGCCGCCACCGAGAAAGCACAAACTATATTGCGCAAAGGCGGCAAAACCGCCTATGCCCGCGCCCGCAACGCATTGCTTTCTGAGTCACGGGCTATGTGGGACGATTATCTGGAAAATGAGGAATACCCGGCAACAGCGGATGGCTTGGCAGAATTCATCCGCGAAAAACTGTGGCCAATTTGTTTGCAAATGCAAAAGGAAGCCCTTTATTACCCCGAAATCAAGGCGCAAACCCTGGGTGAAGGATTAAAAGCCCATCAATTAGAGAAGCTCAATCGCTATGAAATCCATCTGGATCGGAAATTTGAACGTACGCTGGCCATGCTATTGAAGTTAAAACAGCTACGAATCACATAATCCAATATTACCGATAAATTCTTTAAAAACATGGTGATACATCATTTTCGGCAATATTGCTCAATATGACCCGTATCAATAAGCTAATGATTTCGGCTAAATCTGATAACGGAAAATAAAAATGGGCGGCATTGGTAGCGGTAGGCGGTATCAACAAGGGAAACATACAACCAGCGATTGCCGGTCACTGGATGTGCGCTGGATGAATCAGCAAGGCATGTTAGATAAGCATTATCCGCAAATCATCACATGGAGCCGTGGCGGGGAAAAGATTGGCTCTATCCAGATTATTGCCCAGCCGACTAAGATAGTGCTGAATTACAGGCATAGTCGAAATGATGATCAATGGCAGAGCCATGAGTATGCGGTCAGGCTGGATTGGACTTCCTGCCAATATGGCGGTCAGCGTCCCTGGTTTTTATGCCCGGCGAGGGGTTGCGGACGGCGGGTAGCCATACTCTATTTGGGTAATTGCGGTATTTTTGCCTGTCGGCATTGTTATAACCTGGCTTACGATTGCCAACGGGAATCGTTTGATGATCGTGCGTGTAGGCGTGCCGAAAAAATTCGGGATAAACTGGCCTGGGAACCTGGAATTTTAAATGGCAATGGCATTAAGCCTAAAGGTATGCACTGGAAAACCTATCGAAGGCTTACAGCAGAACATGATGCTTTTGTGAATGTCTCTCTGGAGGAAATGGAACGGCAGCTGGCAGTTTTACAGGATTTACTGTGAGAGCAATCTGTTTCGCAAAAATGACATAAATCCAAATATGTCGCTGGTTAGTAAACTAAGGCGTAAATGGATTTAAACAACGAACGCCGGTACGTTCAACATCAACAATATTACGGGTTACCAGAACAAGATTATGTTCCAGCGCTGTTGCGGCCAACAAGGAATCTATTGCAGGCAAAGGTGTGGGTGAATTGATTCGCCCCCATCTATCGGCAATATTGCTGGTTACTGGAAGGATACGTTCTGCCATGTCTGTTTCAACTCGCAATAACCATGCTTCGAGATTATTAGCGGCGATTGGATCGCGGTAACGTAATCGTTCAATCCCATTGCGAATTTCTCCAACCACTAATACCGAAAGATAAAGACTGTCACCAGCGACACTGTCAAACCATTGTTTTACGCCAGGATTGGTTCGTTGCTGCTTGCGTAGCTCCGACAGGACGTTAGTATCAATCAGGAATCCCATTCTGCCATCTCTCTTCCAAAATCAAGCGGACGAGCAAAATCAGTATCATTGCCTACATCAGGCATACTTGCTAACAGGCCCTTAATGTCATGATGGGAGGAATCGACAGAACGATCATAAATAATAGCGACACGGACGCGACCCACTGGAATCTCCGGCGGTAGTTGTAAGTGTAGACAGTGATCTACAGGAATTTCAGCAAGTGCTTCGTAATATTGGGTAGTCATGATTCATCTCGATTGGATTCACTCTATTAGGTTCATTTTTAGGTCGCACAAAAAACTTGCCAGTCAGTCATCAATTGACTGCGTTTCTCCATTAAATCACCGCGTCGATAAGCAGCTTCCGCCTGATTTTTGATGGTGTGTGCTAGCGCCATCTCGACAACTTCGCTGGGATAACCGGTAGTTTCCGCAGCCCAGTCTCTA
>CAIUWU010000009.1 GCA_903902945.1 uncultured Pseudomonadota bacterium | reverse complement strand
GGTGGTTTTCCGGCCGGTTATCCGGTGGCGGTGGTTGATAAATTCGAAGCCAGACCAGATAAATCGTTTGCCAACATCTATGCCTCTCCTAAGGCGCAACTGGAAACCAGTCGTGAATTTTTGATCGTATGGAATGATGCGGTTGCGGTTGAACTGCCACCGAATTTGAAAGTGCAGTCCGATTTGGCCAAGCCATCGCCAGCCGAGAAAAGCAATGTCAAACCCTAATAGTTTTACCCAGCTATATTTCGTTTTGACCCTGGGTGTTGCGATGATCTTACGGGTGATGTCGCTGAGTCCAATGCTGGATATCATCAATCCCGACTGGATTTTGTTGGTGATTGTTTATTGGGCAATTGCCTTGCCAGAACGTTTTGGTGTTTTTACCGCCTGTTTTGCCGGATTGCTGACTGACGTACTGACTGGCCGGATGCTGGGTCAATATGCGTTGATTTACTCGATAGTTGCCTATTTCAGTGTCAAAGGCCATCGTCGTCTGCGCCAGTTTCCCCTATTGCAGCAGAGCCTGTTCGTGTTTTATTTCCTGTTGTTATCAAAAATCATCGTCTTTGGTATGGAAAGCATGAAAGCAGGCAATCGACTGCAGTTTGATTTCTGGTATCCGATTATCAGCGGTGTGATGGCTTGGCCTTTGGTATTTTGGGCTTTGCGTCATCTCCGGGTTGTCGCGCGTATTGCTTGATTAATCATGGATAACCAGTTTGGTTTTAAAGATCCGCTGGCGGAGAGCCGTATTTTTCTTGGTCGGGTAGTGGCGGCTTTTGTGTTGATCATTCTGTTGATGATCGGTCTGGTGGTGCGGCTGGTTTATTTGCAGATTGTCGGCCATGAACATTACGCGACCTTGTCTAAAGACAATCGCATCAAGATTGCCCCGTTGCCGCCGACTCGCGGCATTATCTATGATCGGCATGGACGCATGCTGGCGCAAAATATTCCAACTTATAGTCTGGAGTTGATACCGGAGCGGATCGAAAAGCTCGGTGAAACCCTGAAAAGCCTGCAACAGCTATTAAATATTTCTGACGAGAAGGTCGAACAGTTTCAGAAACAGCGTAAACGCAACAAGGCTTTTACCAGTACGCCGCTGCTGCAGAATTTGAGCGAAGAAGATGTGGCCAAATTTGCGGTTGTCCGGCCTTATTTTCCCGGTGTCGATGTTTATGTACGCCTGGAGCGTCGCTATCCTTATGCCGAATTAAGCTCGCATGTCGTCGGTTATGTCGCCAGAATTAGTGAGCAGGAACTGAAGAGTTTGCCTGCTGATGAATATCGGGGAACCGATCATGTCGGGAAAACCGGTATTGAAAAAACCTATGAAGCGCAGTTACATGGCACCGCCGGTTATGAAGAAATTGAAACCAATGCCCAAGCGCGGGCAGTTAACACGGTTGCTACTACCGATCCGATTGCCGGCGCCAATATTTATCTAACCCTGGATATTGATCTGCAAAAGATCGCCTATGACGCACTGCATGACTATAACGGAGCTGCGGTGGCGATCGAGATCAAAACCGGTGATGTGCTGGTGTTTGCCAGCCGGCCCGGATTTGATCCCAATCCGTTCGTATCAGGGATTTCCGCCAAAGAATACCGGGCATTGCAACAATCCGACGATCAGCCGCTCTACAATCGGGCTCTGCGTGGTCAGTATCCACCCGGCTCGACCGCAAAACCTTTTCTGGGACTGGCCGGACTGGAATATGGCGTGACCGATTTTAATCACCGCCTGTTTTGCCCTGGTTATTACCGCTTGCCGAATTCCGAGCATAAATATCGCGACTGGAAAAAATGGGGGCATGGTTCGGTCGATCTGAATGAAGCCATCATGCAGTCCTGTGACGTCTATTTTTATGATCTGGCGATGGCGATGGGTATCGATAAAATGCACGAATTCATGGATAAATTCGGTTTTGGCCACAAGACCGGAATCGATCTGGTTGGCGAAGTCGATGGTCTGATGCCTTCAAAGGAATGGAAGAAACGGTTTCGTAAACACGCCTGGTTTCCAGGTGAAACCATCATTACCGGTATTGGTCAGGGCTATATGCAGGCCACCCCGATTCAGCTGGCTAAAGCCACCGCAACCCTGGCCAATTATGGCAAGGTGATTACGCCGCATCTGGTGCATAAAGTGGTCGGCAAGGACAATACCGAATATTTTGATAGCCGCAGTCACCAGGAAATCAAACTCGATAAACAGCATGTCGACAACATTATTGCCGCGATGACAAATGTGGTACACGGGCCCAGAGGTACTGCCGGTAGTCTGGCCAGAGGG
>CAIUWU010000008.1 GCA_903902945.1 uncultured Pseudomonadota bacterium | reverse complement strand
TGAAGATGAATCGCTGCTGATCATCAATAAGCCGGCCGGGCTGGTAGTGCATCCGGCCGCCGGACACTGGCACGGGACGCTGGTGAACGCTTTGCTGAATCATGAGCCCAATCTGAATATTCTGCCCCGAGCGGGGATTGTCCACCGGCTCGATAAAGACACCAGTGGTCTGTTGATGATTGCCAAGACTTTGCCGGCGCATACCAGTCTGGTCGAGCAATTGCAGGAACGCAGTATCAACCGCGAATATCTGGCGCTGGTCAAAGGCTGGATGACTGCCGGGGGTACCGTCGATGCGCCGATTGGCCGTCATCCTACTGATCGCAAGCGCAATGCGGTACGGCGCGATGGTAAAGAAGCGATCACTCATTACCGCCTGGAACAGCGTTTCAAACGGCATACCCTGATTCGGGTCAAACTGGAAACCGGGCGTACCCATCAGATTCGGGTGCATATGAGTCATATCAATTATCCGTTGGTTGGCGATCCGGTATACGGTGGCCGCTTCCAGATGCCGGCGGATTGCAGTCCGGAACTGGCGGAAGCGCTGCGAGCTTTCAAGCGTCAGGCTTTGCATGCTACCAAGCTGGGTCTGGAGCATCCGGAAACCGGTGAATATTGCGAATGGGAGCAACCCATGCCCGCCGATATGCAAAACCTGATCGATTTGCTGGCCAAAAATGAACTGGATCAAGCCTGATTGGCCTTTGCCTGCCGGAGTTAAGGCGGCAGTGACTTTACGGACTGGCGGTGTCAGCAGCGCGGCTTATGCCAGTCTCAATCCGGCGGCGCATGTTGCTGATCAGCCCGAGGCCGTGTCTGCCAATCGGGCGATTATCAAGCAGATGTTGGGATTGCCGGCTGAGCCGGTCTGGTTGCAGCAGGTGCATGGAACGGATGTGGTCAGAGCCGACCAGGTTGTCGATGTGCCTGAAGCCGATGCCAGTTTTACCGATCAGGCCGGTGTGGTGTGTGCGGTGTTGACCGCCGATTGCCTGCCGGTGTTGTTTTGCGGCGATGATGGCCGGGTGCTTGCTGCGGCTCATGCCGGCTGGCGCGGCTTGCATGCCGGTGTGTTGGATCAAACGGTCAACAGTATGGCCTGCCGGCAAATCAGTGTCTTTTTGGGGCCGGCAATCGGACCAGACGATTTTGAGGTGGGCGATGAGGTGCGCGAGGCGTTTGTCAGTCGCGCTTCGCATAATGCGGCAGCGTTTGTGCGACAGGCTTCCGGCACATGGCTGGCGGATATTTATCAGCTGGCCCGAATCAATCTGCAGGCCTTGGGCATTGAGCAAATTTATGGCGGAGGCTGGTCAACCGTGGCCGAGCCGCAGCGCTTTTATTCGTATCGTCGTGACGGTGCTGCCACCGGGCGCATGGCGAGTTTAATCTGGAGAGATTAGTTTGGATGTTTTGCTGTTTATTATCGGCTTTACGGCACTGGGCGGCGTGTTGAGCGTGCTGGCGGCCAGTGTGTTTTTGTGGTTGCCGGAAGCGCAGCAGCAAAAAGTATTGCCGCATGGCATCAGTTTTGCGATCGGCGCTTTATTGACCGGTGCTTTTTGCGGCCTGATTCCGCATGCTTTTGAGGCAGTGCCGGAAAGCGATATTGAATTGCTGTCGGCAACCATTCTGGCCGGGATACTGTTGTTTTTCATTTTGGAAAAATTGCTGGTCTGGCGGCATTGTCATTCGCATGCCTGCGAAGCGCATGGCGAAGAGGCGCATGGCCACGCTCATGGTCATGGCCATGATCATGGCATCAAACAGGGTCAGGCCAGTCGTCGGGCGACCGGGGTATTCATCATTCTGGGTGACAGCATTCACAATTTTGTCGATGGTGTGTTGATTGCGGCGGCGTTTCTGACCGATATTCAGCTGGGTATCGTTACCAGTCTGGCGGTGGCGGCCCATGAAATTCCGCAGGAAGTCGGGGATTTCGCGATTCTGCTGCACAGCGGCTACAGTCGCAGCAAGGCCTTGCTGTATAACGTGTTAGCCAGTCTGGCAACCGTGGTGGGCGGGGTGCTGGCCTATCTGGGGCTGGGCGATTTGCATCAGGTATTGCCATATTTCCTGACTCTAGCGGCTTCGAGTTTTATTTATATTGCGGTTGCCGATTTGATTCCGTCATTGCATCAGAAGACCGATATCAAAACTTCATTGCAGCAGATTGGTTTTATTCTGGCGGGCGTCTTGTTGATTCTGGTGATGCAGAGTATTGCGCATCAGTTTGAGCCCAAGCTGGAAATGGTCGAGCCGGTTAGCGGTGCCAATCTCACCTGAGCCATTCTGTCGCTTGCTGTCAAAAAAACGCCGGCTTATGCCGGCGTTTTGCTGTCCGGGGTTTAATCAGGTAATCACATCGGGTTCGGTTCTGCCTGTGCGTTTTTTCACTTCGCAGAGTTGTTCGGCGATGTCGACCAGTTGTTGCAGCGCGATGGCCGAGTCCTGGTGGAGGTTGTCGGTGTCTTTTTGGTATTTTTCGATGTAAATCCGCAAGGTGGCGCCGACAGTGCCGGTACCGGATAAGCGGAATACGATGCGGGAGCCGTTGCTGAAACCGATACGAATACCCTGGTTGGCGCTGACGCTGTTATCAACCGGATCGGTATAGCTGAATTCATCGGCGTACTGCACGCTGTAATCACCCCAGGTTTTGCCGGGCAGGCTGGCTAACTGGCTGCGCAGGTGATCCACAATGCCGTTGGCGGTTGCGCTGTCGACCGCTTCGTAGTCGTGGCGGCAGTAAATGTCGCGACCGTATTTTTGCCAGTGTTCACTGACAATGTCGGCTACCGGCTGACGTTTGCGGGCAATCAGATTGAGCCAGAACAGTACCGCCCATAAGCCGTCTTTTTCGCGGACGTGATTGGATCCCGAACCAAAACTTTCTTCACCGCATAAGGTGATTTTGCCGGCATCGAGCAGGTTGCCAAAAAATTTCCAGCCGGTAGGGGTTTCGTAGCAGTTTAAATTCAGTGCCTTGGCCACCCGGTCAACCGCCTGGCTGGTCGGCATGGAGCGGGCGACGCCGCTGATGCCTTTGGCGTAGGCTGGAATCAATCGCGCATTGGCGGCCATGATGGCCAAGCTGTCACTGGGGGTGACGAAAATGTTGGCACCCATGATCATGTTGCGGTCGCCGTCGCCATCGGATGCGGCACCAAAAGTGGGAGCGTGGTCTGAGAACATGATTTCAGTCAGCTCGTGGGCATGAACCATGTTGGGATCAGGGTGGCCGCCGCCAAAGTCTTCCTGAGGTACGGCGTTGAATACCGAGCCTGGGGCGGCACCGAGGACGTCTTCGAGAATATGTTTGGCATAAGGGCCGGTAATGGCATGCATGGCGTCGAAGCGCAGGGTGATCAGGCCGGCAGCGATGCTGTCTTTGATCAGTTTGAAATCAAAGATGTCGGCCATCAGTTCGGCATAGTCGGCGACTGAATCGATAATGCGGATTTTCAGGCCGTCAATGTCGATTTCGCCAATTTGGTCGAGATTGATGTCGTCGATTTCGGCACTGTGGTATGCGCTGATGGTCTTGGTGTTTTGGTAAAGGGCATCGGTGACTTTTTCCGGTGCCGGACCGCCGTTGCTGACGTTGTATTTGATGCCAAAGTCTTCATCCGGGCCTCCGGGATTATGGCTGGCCGACAAGACAATGCCGCCGAAAGCCTGATATTTGCGGATGATGTTGGAGGCTGCAGGGGTTGAAAGTAAGCCGCCTTGGCCGATGATTAATTCGCCAAAACCGTTGGCAGCGGCAATTTTGATGATGATTTGAATGGCTTCGCGGTTGAAATAACGGCCATCGCCACCTAAAACCAGCGTTTTGCCTTGAAAGTCTTCCAGGCTGTTAAAAATGGCTTGAACGAAATTTTCCAGATAACCGGGTTGCTGAAAAACGCGGACTTTTTTTCTTAAACCCGACGTTCCTGGTTTTTGATCATCATAGGGCGTGGTGTTGTAGGTTTTTATTTGCATGATGGACCCTTAATGCGACAATAGAAAGAACTTAAATTACACCAAAACTTTGAGTATTTATAAATTGTTTATGACACGGAAATATTGGCGACTTGTTTTGTTGTTAACATGGTCGGGTTTATCGGCCAGTGCGCAAGCCGATCCTGATGTATGGTTGCTGGTTGATACCCAGAAACTGAATGTAGAAGTCAAGAAAGGCGAGAGAACGGTTGCGGTCCTGGAAAATATCGCGATTGGCCGTAATGGTGCCGGCGAAAAGAATCATCGCGGCGATGATGTCACGCCGCTGGGTAATTACCGTATCGGCTGGATCAACGAAAAAAGTGCATTCCGTAAGTTTTTTGGGTTAACCTACCCGAACGTTGAGCATGCTGATAGCGCTCTGAAAAAAGGTAAGATCGATGAAGATACTTATCACTCTATTGCCAGAGCGCATGACGCCGGACAAATTCCTCCGCAAAATACTGATTTGGGCGGGCAAATAGGGATTCATGGCTTGGGCAGCGGTAGTTTGTCCATCCATAAATCGATGAACTGGACACACGGATGTATTGCTTTGACTAACGATCAGATTGATGAATTGAGTCGTTGGATTGAAAAAGGCACTCTGGTTACAGTTAAATAATGTTGGTAAAAACCAAACAAATGTTGGATAATCGCCACCGTTTTTCTTTTTTTATTTTTTTGAAACCACTATCAAGGGGAATAACCATGATGAAAGCTGTTAAATTATCTGCACTGGTTGCTGTTGCCGCTTTAGCTACAGGTTGTGCTAGCCAATCTGATATCGACAACCTGCAAGGTCAAATTGACACATTGAAACCACAAGTTTCTGCTGCTGCTGCTGACGCTGCTGCTGCAAAAGCTGCTGCTGCTGCTGCTGAAGCTGCTGCTAACCGCGCTGCTCAATACGCACAAGACACCAACAGCAAACTGGACCGTATGTTCAAAAAATCACAACACAAATAAGCAATTATTTTTGTTGTAATGAAAAGCCCGGTATCGAAAGATACCGGGCTTTTTTATGTCTTGATGTTTATGGGTTAGCCGGCGCAGGACGCTGATAAATGGCAATCGGAGTGCCTCTAGCATTCTGGATTGCATCGCGGATAACCGCGCTTTTGATCACAGGCATTTTGCCGCCATTGGCTTTTTCGATTAAATCCAGTGCAATGTGCAAACGTTGCTCAAACGTAGCCGGCGTTTCTTCCATTTCCGGGAATACCGAAATATACAGCGTGTTATGGTGCCAGCCCACTTTGACGGACTGATTCACGATATTCACTTCAGTTCCTACCTTGACGGTTGGAAAAAACTGTTCGATATCCAGCGGGTACATTCGAATACAGCCATGACTGACGCGCATGCCAACGCCATTGACTTTATTGGTGCTGTGAATCAGATACCCGGGAATCCCCAGTTTAAAAGCAAACAAACCCAGCGGATTATCGGGCCCTGGCGGGTAATAAGGTTGCAAAACGTCGCCATCGGCTAGATGCTCGGCAATAATCGAAGGCGGTGGCGTCCAGGAAGGGTTGGCCTGTTTATCCAGAATTCGGGTTTTACCCATAGGCGTTTTCCAGTCAACCCGGCCAATCCCGATCGAATAAGTGACTACTTTGCCAGGATCGGCGAAATGGTAAATGCGCATTTCCGGCAAATTGATCACAATGCCTTGTCGCGGTGCATCCGGTAGCAGAAAGCTGTTAGGAATGCGGACCTGGGTGCCGGCTCCCGGTAGCCAGCGATCCACAGTAGGATTAGCCAGTACGATCTCATCCTGCCCCAAATGATGGTCGACTGCGATATCAATCAGCGTGTCTTCCTGTTTGGCGATGACGTACTGGGCGTTTTGCGGAGTAGCGCCAATCAGGCTGTCGCCCGGCAGGTCGGGAGCTGGTAAGGTCAGGGCTGATGCCGTCGAACTGGCCAGCATCAATAAGCTAGAGATTAATTTGCGTTTCATTTCGGGGTTGCCTCTGCATTAAACAACTCGGTCAAGCGCGGTAAAAACAGACTTAACTCCGAGCTCATAATAGAAAAGTCTGCGTCAAACTGATCAGCCTGATCAAAGGTTTCAATGTTGTCACGTTGTTCCTGAATCAGATCCAGAAATTTGAGTCGTTTGATTAACAGTTGATCATCGACCATAAAAGACAGGCGATCTGACCAGCTGAGAGCCAATTTAATCACTTGTTTGCCGCTATCCAGATGATTTTTGATTTCCGGCAAGCCCAGGTCATGACGCTTGCAGCGCACAATGCTGGCTTCTTCTTCGGCAGAGCGTAATTCGCATTCATCTTCGATGCTGATATCGGCTGGCTGGGTCTGGTTAAGTAGCCAGTCAGTCATAATGCTGGCCGGATTGCTGGAGGCGCCGATTGGTACTACCGGCAAGGAACCCAGCGATTTGCGCAGCAGACTCAACAAATCTTCAGCCTTTTTCGCCGAGGCCGCATCCACCACCAGCCAGCCGCCCTGAACATCGATATAGGCAAAGGTTTTGCGCGAAAAACAAAACGCTCTCGGTAGCAGTTCAAAAATCAATTCATCTTTGATCCGGCTGCGCTCTTTGCCACCCAGTTTGCGGGCTTCCTGCTCTTCAATGTCACTGATCTTTTCTTGCAGCAGATCATTGATGACCGAAGACGGAATCACTTTCTCCTGGCGTTTGGCGCATACCATCAGAAAACCATTGCTGGCGTGAACCAGTTCTTCTGATATCGCCCCTAAAGGCGAAGTCCAGCCAAAACTGAACAGATCATGAGAGCCGCAGGCGTGAAATTGCTGTTGTTGTAATTGGGTTGCCAGGGCTTCGGCATTCAGTGTAAAGGGTTCGCTGAACCGATAGATGACAAGATTTTTAAACCACATGAAATGACTCTTTTTGGAAAACTGCGCATTATCGCAAAATTGACCCGCGGTTAAAAATCTCAATCAGTCTGTGCTGGCAGTCGCTGAGACTTGGCTTTGTGGGTTACAATCGCGCTTCGCCTAAAAAGCGTCGTTGCCGATAACGCCAAGAGACTAAGAATGACACCCGCGCAATTTAATCAATACGCCGAGCAAGGCTATAACCGTATTCCCGTTAGTCGTGAAGTACTTGCCGATCTGGATACTCCGTTAAGTGCTTACCTGAAACTCGCTAACGGCCCTTATGCTTATTTATTTGAGTCGGTTCATGGTGGCGAGCAGTGGGGGCGTTATTCAATTATCGGCCTGCCTTGCAGGCAGCGAATCAAAATTGTCGGTTATGACATCAGTATCGAAATTGACGGACAGCCGACCGAATCCTTTCAGCATCCTCAGCCTTTGCAATGGATAGAAGAATTTCGTCAGCAATACCGCGTTCCTGATATCGAGGGTCTGCCGCGTTTCAATGGCGGTCTGGTGGGCTACTTTGGTTATGAAACCATTGCCTACATAGAACCCCGTTTGCAGGCGACAGGCAAGCCCGATCCGATTGGTACGCCGGATATTCTGTTGATGGTGTCTGAGGATTTACTGGTATTCGATAATCTGTCCGGTAAATTGCTGTTACTGACCCATGCCGATCCGGCCCAAGCCGATGCTTATCGGCAGGCCCAGCAGCGTCTGGATCAGCTGGTGATCAAGTTGCGTGAAGCTAAAGCGGCACCGGTGGCTGATCATGTCAGTAAGCAGGTGCAGGAAGCGGATTTCGTATCCGGCTTTACCCAGCAGGGTTTTGAAGCGGCGGTACTGAAAGCCAAGGAATATATTACCGACGGCGACATCATGCAGGTGGTGTTGTCGCAGCGAATGTCGATTCCGTTTACGGCTTCGCCGCTGGATTTATACCGCTCTCTGCGCTGTCTCAATCCCTCGCCGTATATGTATTACCTGAATCTCGACGATTTTCATATCGTCGGTTCCTCGCCGGAAATTCTGGTGCGTCTGGAAGATGAGCAGGTAACGGTGCGCCCGATCGCCGGTACCCGTCCGCGCGGTCAGACTCCGGAGCAGGATCTGGCACTGGAGCAGGAGTTGCTGGCCGATCCCAAGGAAATTGCCGAACATCTGATGTTGATCGATCTGGGGCGTAATGATACCGGCCGTGTCGCCAAAATCGGCAGTGTCAAATTGACCGACAAAATGATCATCGAACGCTATTCGCATGTGATGCATATCGTTTCCAATGTCACCGGCGAATTGCAGGCCGGCAAAAACGCCTTTGATGTGCTGGCTGCGACCTTTCCGGCCGGTACCGTCAGCGGCGCCCCTAAAATTCGGGCGATGGAAATCATCAATGAACTGGAGCCGGTCAAGCGCGGCATTTATTCGGGCGCTGTCGGTTATATTTCCTGGTCCGGCAATCTCGATACAGCTATCGCAATTCGCACCGCCGTAATCAAAGACCAGATGTTATACATTCAGGCCGGTGCCGGTATTGTTTATGATTCGGTGCCGCGCAGCGAATGGGAAGAAACCATGAATAAGGGCCGGGCAGTGTTCCGTGCCGTCAGTATGGCCGAAGCAGGTCTGGAAGGAGTGAAAGCATGAGTGCGGTAAAACTGGTAATGGTCGATAACTATGATTCGTTTACCTACAATCTGGTGCAATACTTTGGTGAGTTGGGAGCCGATGTGACCGTGGTCCGCAACGACGAAATCACCACCGAGCAGCTGGCAGGGTTACGCCCTGACAAAATTGTCATTTCGCCGGGCCCCTGCACACCGAAAGAAGCCGGAATTTCGGTCGATGTAATCCGCACTTTTGCCGGCAAGTTGCCGATTCTGGGTGTCTGTCTGGGGCATCAGAGTATCGGTTATGCCTTTGGCGGCAACATCATTCATGCCAAAAGCATCATGCATGGCAAGACTTCTCAGGTTTATCACCACGATCAGGGCGTGTTCAAAGGCCTCAACAATCCTTTTACCGCGACCCGTTATCATTCGTTGGTGATCGAACAGTCCAGTTTGCCCGATTGTCTGGAAGTAACCGCCTGGACGCAGGATCAGGCCGGAAATATCGACGAGATCATGGGCGTCAGACATAAAACCCTGGATATCGAAGGGGTGCAGTTCCATCCTGAATCGATTCTTACCGAGCATGGCCATGACATGCTGCGCAATTTTTTGGAACGCTGATCGTTCTGTACTGGCTGATCTGGCCGTTTGCTATAAATGACTGCTCAATTTCATCCTGAAGTTGCCATTATCGGTGCCGGCCCTGCCGGCCTGATGGCCGCTGAAGTCTTGACGGCTGCCGGGGTGCCGGTGGCTGTCTACGATGCTATGCCTTCGGCTGGACGCAAATTTCTGATGGCCGGTAAAGGCGGAATGAATATTACCCATGCCGAGCCTTTTGATGCTTTCATCGCTCGCTATGCTGAACGCAGTGCTGAATTGCAGCCCATGCTGCAGGCCTTTAATGCCGATGATTTACGGCACTGGCTTAAGCAGTTGGGGATTGCCACCTTTGTCGGCAGTTCCGGGCGGGTTTTTCCGCTTGATATGAAGGCGGCGCCTTTGCTGCGAGCCTGGCTGCATCGTTTGCGCACTGTCGGTGCGGTATTTCATATGCGGCATCGCTGGTTGGGCTGGGATGCCGAGCAGCGCCTGGTTTTTGCCACCGAACAGGGTCAACAGCATTGTCGGCCGCGGGCGGTGATTCTGGCGCTGGGCGGTGCCAGCTGGCCACAACTGGGTTCCACCGGCGCCTGGGTTAGCTTGTTGGCCGAGCAAGGGGTGGCGATTGCCGATTTGCAGCCCAGCAATTGCGGCTTTGAATTGCGCTGGAGCGAATTTTTTAAACAGCGTTTTAATGCCCAGCCGGTCAAAACTGTGCGGCTGCAGTTGGTCGATCAGCAGGGGCGGCAGTTTGCGCAAAGCGGCGAGCTGATGGTGACCGAATACGGCCTTGAAGGCGGTTTGCTCTATGCGCTGTCGGCACCATTGCGCGAGCAGATTGCCCAGTCCGGTTCTGCGACGCTCACGTTGGATTTACTACCAGACTGGTCTCTGGAAAAAGTCACGGCACGCTTGAGTAAGCCCAGAGGCAAGCAATCACTAAGTAATCAATTGCGAAAAAGTCTGGGGCTGGATGGGGTCAAAGCCGCTTTGTTGCGCGAAGTGACGCCTGCCGAAATGTTTAATCAGCCTGTTGAGCTGGCAAAAATTATCAAAGTTTTGCCGCTGACTTTACAGGCCACCCGACCGCTGTCGGAAGCAATCAGCACTGCCGGAGGTGTCAGATTTGATCAGCTCGATGCCGGCCTGATGCTGAAAAAACTGCCCGGCGTATTTTGTGCCGGTGAAATGCTGGATTGGGAAGCGCCCACTGGCGGTTACTTAATGACCGCTTGTTTTGCCACCGGTCGGACGGCCGGGCTGGGTGCGCTGAACTGGTTGGCCGGCACGCTAAGTCGCCGATTTTAATTTTACTTTCGCTTCAATGATGCAGATGCAAGCCACGCTGAATAAACTTCTCAACCAACAAAATCTGAGTGCTGATGAAATGCGCGCGGTGATGACCGCGATGATGAGCGGCCAGTTGCATGACGCCCAGATTGCCGGTTTTCTGATTGCCTTGCGCTGCAAAGGTGAAACCGTCGAGGAAATTGCCGCTGCCGTGGCGGTGATGCGCGAACTGGGCCAAAAAGTACCGGTACAGGGCGAACATGTGATTGATACCTGTGGTACCGGTGGCGATGGCGCCAATACTTTCAATATTTCGACAGCGGCGGCTTTTGTGGTGGCAGCCGCTGGCGGCAAAGTGGCCAAACACGGGAATCGTTCGGTTTCCAGTCGCTGTGGCAGTGCCGATTTGCTGGAAGTGGCGGGTGTCGATCTGAATCTGTCTGCAGAGCAGGTGGCGCAGGCGGTGAATGAAATTGGGGTAGGCTTTTTATTTGCCGCCAAGCATCACGGTGCGGTGCGGCATACAGTCGAGGCGCGTAAGGCAATGGGAGTCAGAACCCTGTTCAATCTGATCGGGCCGCTGGCTAATCCTGCCAATGCCAGGCATCAGCTGATCGGTGTCTTTGACAGTCGCTGGCTGGTGCCGGTAGCCGAGGTCTTGAAAAAGCTGGGTAGTCAGCATGTGTTGGTGGTACATGCTGAAGACGGCTTGGATGAAATCAGTATCGCAGCCGCGACGGAGGTGGCGGAACTGAAAAATGGCGAGATTCAGACTTACCGGATAAGTCCGGAACGGTTTGGTATGACGCGCAGCAGTCTCGAGCAGCTGGCTGTCACTGACGCGCAACACAGTCTGGATATTATCCGCAGCGTATTCGATAACCAGCCTGGGCCGGCGCGCGATATAGTGGCTTTGAATGCTGGGGCAGCGATTTATGCGGCTGATCTGGTCGACAGTCTGGCGGCGGGCATTAATAAGGCTCTGGCGGTGATTGCCAGCGGTGCAGCTAAAGCGAAATTACAGGCGCTGGTGGCTTACGGCAACAACTAGCATCGACAACCACCGCTGTGTGGTTGTCTGCAATTAAGCGGGCTGGACAGGAATCGAATTGCTGGAATGGCTGATGGTGTTATTGCCATCAAAATAAACCAAGGTCGGTTGGTAGTGTGTCAATTCTTCTTCGCTGTAACTGCCGTAGGCACAAACGATGATCAGATCGCCAGGGCAGGCCATGCGGGCAGCGGCGCCATTAATGGAGAAAATCCCTGAGTTTTCTTCGGCACGAATTGCATAAGTGGTGAAGCGCAGACCATTATTGATGTTGTAGATCTGGATTTGTTCATATTCACGAATGCCTGAAAAGTCGAGGATGGTGCCGTCAATAGCACAAGACCCTTCATAATCCAGTTCGGAATGCGTTACACGGGCGCGGTGTAACTTGGCTTTCAGCATGGTTGATTGCATAGTAAACAACGTCAAACACTAGGGTCGGCGATTATGCCTTAAATTGATGTGGCTATCAAATTTAAGCAAGCCGGTCCAGTTCAGCGTCCGAAGCTGATATTGTCGATTAGCCGGGTGTTTCCCAGTCTGGCAGCCGCCAGTAACACCAGCTCGGTGTCGGTATCGGTGGCTGGCAGTAAATCCTGACTGCGAGATAAGCTGAAATAATCTACTGCAAAGCCGGCTGCGGTCAGTGTTGCTATCTGTTCGGCGATAATCGATTGGTCTGAAGACTGGCCGTTTTGAATCTGATCACGGGCGGTCTGTAGGGCTTGATAAAGCCGGGGGGCAAGCTGTCGCTGTTCGGTGGTCAGATAGCCATTGCGAGAACTCATCGCCAGGCCATCGGCTTCGCGCACCGTGGCTACGCCATGCACCTCAACCGGAATATTCAGGTCGGCCACCATTTGCCGGATCAGCGCCAGTTGCTGGAAGTCTTTTTCGCCCATCAGCAGACTGTCCGGTTGCACCATATTCAGTAATTTACAGACTACTAAGGCCACGCCATCGAAATGACCGGGCCGGCTTTGTCCGCAATGCAGGGCTGCCAGGCCGGGTAGCGAAATCCGGGTCTGGCTGGGGCGGGGATACAAGGTTTCGACTGTCGGTAAAAACAACAGGTCGGTATGGCATGTTGCTAGCTGCTGCTGATCGGCGGCTTCGGTGCGCGGGTAGCGCTCAAAGTCTTCATTGGGGCCAAACTGGGTCGGGTTGACAAAAATGCTCACCACTACTTTATCGGCTTGTTGTCGGGCTGTGCTGACCAGTTTGAGATGGCCGGCATGCAGATTGCCCATGGTCGGTACCAAAGCGATCCGCAGATTCTGGCGGCGCCATGCGCTGACTTGCGCTCTCAGTGCTTCAATCGTGGTTACGGTTTGCATCTTGATCAGTAGCTGTGTTCGGCGCCGGGAAACTGGCGATTTTTGACAGCAAGATGATAGTTGCGGATCGCTGCTGCGATGTTGCCGGCATCTTGCATGAAATTTTTAGAAAAGCGCGGCCGGTTGCTGATACTGATGTCCAGCATGTCGTACAGCACCAGTACCTGGCCGTCGCAGTCAATGCCGGCGCCGATGCCGATTACCGGAATGTTCACCGCTTGACTGATTGCAGCCGCCAGTGTTGCTGGCATGCATTCCAGGATTAACAGGCTGGCGCCTGCCTGGCTGATGCTGCGGGCATCGGCCAGCAGGCTTTGAGCCTGTAGCGGGTCGCGGCCTTGCACTTTGTAACCGCCCAGCAGGTTAACCGATTGCGGTAATAAGCCCAGATGGCCGCAAACCGGAATGCCGTTGCTGACCAGATGGCGAATGATGTCGGGTTTGCTGCCTTCCAGCTTGACCATGTCGGCACCGCCGCGTTGCATCAGTGCGGCGGCATGAGTCAGTGCCTGATCGGTGTTGGCATAGCTGGCAAACGGTAAATCGCTGATCAGCAGTGCCCGTTTGCGCACTTTACTGATGCAGCGGCTGTGATAAATCATGTCTTCGACGGTGACCGGCAGCGTGCTGTCGTGGCCCTGAATCACCATGCCCAACGAATCGCCGACCAGAATGACATCAATACCACACTGATCGACCAGAGCGCCGAAGCTGGCGTCATAAGCCGTCAGGCAGCTGATTTTTTCGCCAGCTTGTTTCATGGCCAGTAAATGGCTGACAGTCAGTGTTCGGGTTGGGTCGGCGTATAAACTCATAGCGGGATTTTCTCCAGGCCTTCGGCGGGGCAAGCGGCGACTAACGCGGCGAGGGTCGTGCCAAGACCGGGAATCATCAGGCCGGCCGGGGCGATATCGGCCAGCGGATAAAGCACGAAGCTGCGCTTGCTCATTTCTATATGAGGAATGGTCAGCTGACTGTCATGAACCTGGCTGTCACCATAGAGCAGAATGTCCAGATCCAGGGTTCTGGCACCCCAGCGCACTGTTCTGATCCGGCCATGCTGGTTTTCGATGGCCTGTAATTGTTCCAGCAGTTGCTGGGCAGATAGGTGGGTGCTCAGGCGGATGGCCGCATTGACATAATCCGGCTGATCTTGCGGACCAACCGGTTTGCTGCTGTAAAACGGTGACAATGCCAGTAGCTGGACGCCATCAATCTGGCTGATGGCGGTGCAGGCGCTTTTTAGATTGGCAATCGGGTTGCCGAGATTGCTGCCGAGTCCTAGATAGACTTCGACTGCTACTGAATCCATGTTCATTTCGGGCTGTCTGATTTGCTGCGCGAACGGTAGCGGTTGGATTTGCGTCTGGGTTTGTCGCTTTTGCCACCTTTGGCTGGCGCGGTCATTTTTTTGCGCTGGGCTTCATCGGCTTCCTGAAACTCTGTCCACCACTGGATCAGTGCCGGGTCGGCGCCTCCCACTTCGGCGCGCAACTGTAAAAAGTCAAAAGCTGCGCGGAATTTCGGTTGTTCTAGTAAGCGGTAAGGTCTGAGGCCAATGGTGCGGCTGAATTTGCTTTGCATGAACCAGACATCGCGCATGGCTTGGGTAATGTGGCGGGGCATGGCGATGATTTTGATCTGCCGGCTCAGAATTTCGTTGGCGGCATTCTGATAGGCCATAGTTTCGTTTTCGCCGTGAGCGATATGTTTTTGCGCAGTCTGTTGTAAAGGTTCCCACAAAATAGCGGCCAGTAAAAAATACGGGGTCAGGGTTTTGCCGTCGGCAAAACGTTTGTCCGAGTTTTCCAGGGCGCGAATCAGAAATAGGCGCGGGAAATCGTGATCCAGGGTTTGCAGGCAATGCTCGGTAGCGGGGAATAAAATGCCGAATAGCCCGTAATGACGCAATAGCTCAAAGGTCTGCACGCCATAGCCGGCCAGAAACAGTTTTAAGACTTCGTCGTAGAGGCGGGCCGAAGGGATGCCTTTGAGCAAGCTATTTAATTCGTGAATCGGTTTTTCGGTGTCCGGATGCAGAGTAAAACTGAGTTTGGCCGCAAAGCGGATTGCCCGTAGCATCCGCACCGGGTCTTCACGGTAACGAACAGCCGGATCGCCTATCAGGCGCAGCGTGCTGGCCGAGTGATCTTGCATGCCGCCGGTATAATCGACTACCGAAAAGTCACGGATGTTGTAATACAGGGCGTTGACGGTAAAGTCGCGGCGCCAGACATCTTGTTCCAGTGTGCCGAAGACGTTGTCGCGCAATAAGCGGCCATCTTCATGAACCATTTGCTGTTCCGAGTTTTCGGCTTCGGAACCCCTGAAAGTGGCAACTTCGATGATTTCTTTGCCAAAAAATACATGGGCCAGGCGGAAACGGCGGCCGATGATGCGGCAGTTGCGGAAAATCTGTTTGACCTGTTCCGGGCTGGCATTGGTAGCGACATCAAAATCTTTGGGTTCGCGGCCTAGCAGCAGATCACGGACGCAGCCGCCAACCAGGTAGGCCTCAAACCCGCCTTTTTTCAGGCGCACCAAAACTTTCAGTGCGTTTTCACTGATTTGCGAACGCGAAATACTGTGTTCGGGGCGAGAATAAATCTTGACGCCAGCGGCGGCAGGCTGCGGGTGTTCGATACCGCTGGCAGCTGGCGGAGTAAAGATTTTTTTGAAGAACGTTAAAATGATACTAATCCTTTATTGTAATTATTCTGGCGAATTTGCTTTGCCGTTTTGCAAGTCGGCGAAACAATGCCTCATATCATAACATCATGGCAGATTCCAGCTCAATTAAGCCTTTCTTTCACAATTATCAGGGTTATAGTAGAATTCGCGCAGGCTTGCTGCCAATATGTGATAACAACAAAGCACCCATCCTCTCGGCGTTAGTCGAAGAATCGGGGCCAATTATTAAATGCCTGGGGGAAAGATGTTAAAAAAATTGTTAACCGGTCTTATTGATCGTCCTTTATTTACCAGCTTGTATATTGCTGATTTTTTTGTGTTGGTATTCCATAGACCGCCATTTTTGTTCTCAGTCCTGATGCTGGGTGCTTTAGTAGCGATGAGCATGTACTTGGGCCAGAAACTGGCACTGTTCGAAGAAAAGTAGTTGCAGTCAGAATTAGCCAACAATTTTCAAAAACCCGGCGGGCCTGTCATTCAGGCGCCGGGTTTTTTTCGTCGTATTGCCGCAATAACCTATGATTTATTACTGTTGCTAGCCTTGTTTTTCCTGGCGACGGCCTTGGTGTTGCCCTTTAATGCCGGTCAGGCGTTTAGTTCGCAGCAGTATTTTTATCCGCTGTATCTGCTAAGTGTCAGTTTTGTCTTTTATGGCTGGTTTTGGACGCATGGTGGTCAGACGCTGGGCATGCGTGCCTGGAAAATCAGGTTGGTCAGTGAGCAGGGCTGCTCTGTCAGCTGGCCACAAGCCGGATTGCGATTTCTATCGGCGATGCTGTCATGGGCGTGCTTGGGTATGGGGTTCTGGTGGGCGTTGTTTGATAAACGTAAATCTTGCTGGCATGACTATTTATCCAAGACACGCTGTGTAACGATCGCCAGCGAAATCAGGCAAAACTGAAACGGCTGGCGCTATATGGCGTAGTCAAAAGAGCTGTCGGCCAGATTAAATATGGTGTTATAGTCCGGCTTCGTTTTTTACCTGACTGTGGTTCGGAGAATCTTATGAAAACAATAACAACAATACTCTTGTCAGCCGTTTTGGGTTTGGGCGCCAGTGTCGCTCAAGCTGATGTCAGTCTGGCAGATAACTCAAAAATCCTTGGAAAATGGAAAGTGACTGCCGAGTCTTTGGGACTGGATAAGCAGAAAAAAGCCTTGAGTGTCAGCTGGGAGTTTCAGAACAACGGTAATCTGAGAACTGTGGGTGAAGATACCTTGGGCCGGACCAGTGAGATGGATATCAATATCAAATACAGTGTCGAAAATGGCGTGATTAAAAAACAGGTGTCACCAGGGCGCGAAAAATTTGAAGACTGCAGCGTGGTTGAGCTGGAAGGTAATCACATGATTTTGCGGTGCAAAGGCTTGTATCTGTTCATGAACCGTTAACAACTGATGATTTCAGGATGCATGGCTTGAGGGTCATGCATCCTTTTTACTGCGTAATTGACTCAGTAGCCATTGAAAGCCATAAAAGCGCGCCAGTAAGCCCATTCCCAGCAGTAATAAAACTGCGTTTATCCATAGATAACCTAGTGCAACGGGGATTTTCCCGGCAATAATCCAGCTATGGTTGATCTTTTGCAGGTTGGAATAAGCAAAATAAATTCCGAAAGAAACCAGCATATTGCCGTAAACACCTCCGCGCGGTGAGATGCGTGATAGCGGGATCGCCAGAAAACCCAGTAATAAAACGCCGACAGGGCTATTCAGTCGATCCTGGAGTTCGGCGATATCGGTGACATCAATCGAGTTAATCAGTTGTTCGCTGTTCTGACTGTGTTTGTTAAGAATCAGGCTGGTGGTTTTGCGTTCGATCAGCACTGCATATTCATCATATTTCTCGATGCTGAAATCTTTTTGGCCGGGGACGCCTTGAATGCGCTCGCCATGTTCCAGGACCAGATAACTGCCGCCGGGACGGTCTTCAATATGGCCGAATTCGGCATTGGCAATGCCGGTGCGCTGACCTTGTTTGTTCTGAATGAACACATTGCGCATTTTGCCGCTTAGATCGAGGGTTTCCGAATAAAAAATCAATTCGCCGCTACGGTATTCGCTGAAACGGCCAGGGGCGATGCTGCGAATATCGGCAGTTTCTTCGTCATTGTGCATCATTTGCTGGCTCTTGGCTTCGGCCCAGGGCGAGGCGTACATTGATAAACCCGCTGCGCAGAGACTCAGCGGAATCAGCAGCCAGAACACAGCCCGGTACAAAGTCAGCATGCCGCCACCTGCCGAGGCGATGGCAGCCATTTCCTGTTCACGGTACATACGGCCAAATACCATCAGCACGGCCATGAAGCAGGCGACAGGAAAAAAGGTCGAAGTCACTACAATGGTTTTGAATGCCAGCAGGCTCAGAACGGTTTCATTGGCAATATTGCCTTCGATGGCTTGTGCCAGTACGCGAATGAATTTTTGGCTGACGATGATGATGACCAGAACAAATAACACCGAACAGATGGTAGTTAACAGGTCTTTGATGATCATTCTATCCAGTACTGTCCATAGCCTGAAACGCGGCTTGCTAGCCGGGATTGTGCCTGTGCTGCTCAACAACTGCTCCTGTTCTTATGTATAATCTTTGGCCATTATCGCCGCATTCTTGTGCGCCCCATCTACTTTTAATTGATCTCGAAGGCTTCACAACATGGACTATTTTATAGAAAGCGTCTCTTTAGACAAACTGCAAAGCGAGTGTTTGATTGTCGGACTTTATGAAAATCAGTCTTTTCAGGGAATTACCGCCAGTCTTGATGCTTTGTCGGGT
>CAIUWU010000007.1 GCA_903902945.1 uncultured Pseudomonadota bacterium | reverse complement strand
TTAGGAGGGGGCTGCTCTATCCTGCTGAGCTACCGGGACCAAGAAATAAGAGCGGCGATTTTAGCATAATTCACCCGCCAGAACGCTGGAGGCCGGACCCGATCCCGTCCGAGAACCTCCGCGCGGCAGAATGTCCCGACAAATCGACATCCAAACAACTTCCCGGCCAAGCGGTTTTAAGCGACTGCAAATCCAGAGCCGCAGCCTTCACCGCGCCCTATTCATCAAATAACATCGCAGGCAGATGGCGCCAGAAAACCGGCAATCTCAGGTCTGGCCGGAAAGCTGATCGAGCAAACCAAATACGCCTTGTTGTGCCTGGTCGAGAATCACATTCATCAACGGATGCTTCAGTTTTCTTTGCGCGGTGACAATATAAAAGCGTTCGCTAACCCCCTCGGCCAGCCCCAGTTGTTCGACGCGGTATTGTTGTTCAATCGCACTTGCAACCGCCGAGGGTGAAAAAAACAAACCACTGCCGCCCATGCCAAAGGTTTTGATCAGGCCGCTATCCTCGATTTCGGCCTGAATCACCGGACTGATGCCTATGCGATCAAACCATAAATCCAGTGACCGGCGTAAAGCGCTGTTATGGGTAGGTAACAGAAACGGCGCACCATTCAGGCTGCGGGGAAAGTCGTTGCGATAACGTCCGGCCAGCGCGGGAGCTGCAAACAGCGCCACCGGCGACTCCCCCAGAAAGTGATTGAATACCCGGGTACCGCTGGCCGGCGTGGCTGGCACATCCGATAACACCAAATCAATACTGTGCAAGGCTAACTCATTAAGCAGCCGCTCGGTTTTGTCTTCCCAGCATTGAATCTGTACCGGTTCGCTGTGCCGCAGCAAGGGCTCTATCAAACGGTAAGCCAACAGTTTAGGCAATGCATCGCTGATACCGATATTTAAACGCAGACCGCGTTCGGTACGGCGTCCGTTCAGAACGTGAGTCAGTTCTTGACCAAGATTGAAAATCTCTTCGGCGTAATGAAACACCATGCGCCCGGTGTCGGTCAGAATCAGCTTGCGTCCCTGGCGGTCGAATACTTTATTGCCGAGCTGACTCTCAAAAATGGCCAGTTGTGCACTGATAGTGGGCTGGGCCAGATGCAAAATTTCACAAGCAGCACTGATGCTGCCGTGTTTGGCAACCACCCAGAAATAATACAAATGCTGGTAATTGATTCGCTGCATGTATAGTAAAAAGCTATATAAAAATGCCGTTTATTCTATTTTACGATTCACGAAAAAGTCGATAAAGTTTTATCAGTCTGCCAATGGCAGCCATAACAAAACTTTTTTACCGATAAGGCGGTCCGTATGGTGACTAAATTTCAAGATCATGACAAAAATCTGCGTAATAACATCCGCTTATTGCGCCGAATTCTGGGGCAGGTACTCAAAACTCAGGCCACCCCAAAAATTGCCAGTACCGTAGAGCAACTGCAGCGCGAGTTCGCCGCCTTGCAACGGGAGGGCAGTCCTGGGCGACGCGAACAATTGATCAAAAGCCTGCGTAGTATCCCGGCTGAATCACAAACCGAGCTGATTCGAGCCTTCAGCATGTATTTCAGTTTGCTGAACATTGCAGAAGAGTCGAGCAATCTGCATCAGCGCCGCCGTCAGGCCGAAAGCGGCAAACACTTCTGGCATGGTTCATTTCATGACACCTTATTGCAGCTCCGCGAGTCTGGCGTCAGCCTGGATCAGCTGCAAGCCTTGCTGGACGATTTGCATTACATGCCGGTAATGACGGCTCATCCGACCGAAGCCAAGCGCCGTGCGGTGCGCGGTGCATTGAGAAATGTGTTTATTTCTCATGAAAGTCTCGATGATGGCCGGGTTAAAGGCTATTTTCGCCAGCAATTGCTGGAACGGTTGCACAGCCAGATCAAACTGCTATGGAAAACCGATGAAGTCCGCGCCCGCGGTATGCGCGTCATCGATGAAATCGATGCTGGTCTGTATTACTTTCCGCTATCACTCTTTGAAGCCACCGCCCAGGTATACCGTAATTTTCAGCGGGCCTTGCTGGATGTTTATGGTCAGGAAGCCAAGCAAATCCGGGTGCCGCGCTTTGTGAATTTTGGTTCCTGGATTGGTGGCGACCGGGATGGCAATCCCAATGTCAAACCGGAAACCACCGCACTGGCGTTGCGCCTGCAAACCCGCACGGTGTTACAGGAATACATGCGACGGGTGAATGCCTTGCGCGATCAGCTGTCCTATTCCTATGGCCTGGTCACCCCCACCCCGGCATTTTTGCAAAGTCTGCAGCAAGACCGGGATTTGCTGGGCGACCATGCCCTACCACTGGAACGCAGCTGTCGCCAGGAGCCTTACCGACACAAGCTGACGCTGATGCATTACCGCCTGCAACTGGCCCTGGAACGAGTCGATCAGCGCATCGAACAAACCGCAGTGATCAGCCATCATCAGCAAGCCTATTTGAATGCGGACGCTTTGTTACAAGATTTACAGCTGATTCGTGATTCGCTGATCAGCCACGGCGATCAATCGGTGGCCGATCTGGAATTGTTTGATTTGATTCATCTGGTTGAAACCTTTGGCTTTCACTTGATGCAACTCGATGTTCGCCAAGAATCCACCCGCCACAGCGAGGCGGTCGGTGAAATTCTGGCTCAGGCACTGGCTATTGATTACGCCAGCCTCGATGAAAGCCAGCGCCTGACTTTACTGGCTGAGGCTATCGCCACCCCCGGCAGTCTCAGTTATGACCCATTGCAACTGACAGCCACCACCCAGGAAACACTGGAAGTATTTCAGGTGATGGCGGAAATGCGCCGCGAGATCGGCGCAGACTGTTTCAGCCGTTATGTGATTTCCATGACTCACACCGCCAGCCATATTCTCGAAGTATTGCTGCTGGCCGGTCAGGCCGGTTTGGCAGGCCGCATCGGCGGACGCTGGTTCTGTCACATCGGCGTGTCGCCATTGTTTGAAACCATCGAAGACTTGAGCCACATCGAAGCCGTACTCAGTCAGTTGCTGGCTCAGCCGGTTTATCGCGAATTGCTGAAAGCTTCCGGTTTGCGCCAGGAAGTGATGCTGGGTTATTCCGATTCTTGCAAGGATGGTGGCATTCTGGCGTCGGCCTGGGGCTTATACCGGGCGCAGCAACAAGTCACCGCGATTGCCGACCGGGAAGGCATTCCCTGCCGGCTGTTCCATGGCCGCGGCGGTACCATCGGCCGCGGCGGCGGCCCTACTCATCAGGCCATTCTGGCGCAACCGCCAGCGACGGTCAGAGGCCAGATCAAATTTACCGAACAAGGTGAAGTGCTGTTCTACCGCTATAACAATATGGAAACGGCCATTTATGAACTGACGATGGGCATTACCGGCCTGATCAAGGCCAGCCTGAGTCTGGTGCAGCCGGTAGCGGCCGATCAACCGGAAGCGCTGGCCATCATGAGTGAACTGGCGGCTATCGGCGAACGTGGCTACCGGCAATTGACCGAGCACACGCCGGGATTTCTCGATTATTTTTACGAAACCACTCCGGTGAATGAAATCGGTCAGCTCAATATCGGCTCAAGACCCTCGCATCGTAAAAAACAGGACAGATCCAAACAGTCGGTGCGAGCGATTGCCTGGGTGTTTGCCTGGGCGCAATCGCGCCAGACCTTTCCGGCCTGGTATGGCATAGGCTCCAGTCTGGAAGCCTGGTGTGCTGGCAAGCCGGAGCGTTTGCAGACCTTGCAACGCTTATATCGGGAATGGCCGTTTTTCCGCAATTTGCTCAGTAATGCGCAAATGGCCTTATGCAAATCGGATATGAATATTGCCCGCGAATATGCCGCCCTGTGCCAGGATGCCGAGCTGGGACAGCGGGTGTACGGGCTGATTGCCGGCGAACATCGTCGGTGTGTGGACTGGATTCTGGAAGTGGCCGCGTGTGACGCCTTGCTGGCAGACAACCCCGAACTGGCAGCCTCTTTACACCGCCGTAATGATTATCTGGGACCACTCAACTTCCTGCAGGCCGACTTATTGAGGCAGTTACGCCAAGCCGAAGAAAACAGTGATGATTTGACAGTGATCCAGCCTTTGCTGCGCACCATCAATGCGATTGCCGCCGGTATGCGCAACACCGGCTGATGACGGGCTGAATCAGTTCATCAGCTAACTGCCGATATGCCGCTATTTTGCGTAAAGCTATCGGCAATCAGGCCGCTAACTAGCGATTGGGTTTCATATTGGCAGCGAATCCCTTATTCTGCACCGCCACAATAATCGGAGGACAGTATGGAAATTTTACTAATCGGTGCAGCGGCCTGTTGCACTGCTTTAATTTTGTCGGCCTGGCTGATGACCTTTGCCCGTTGGTTCCCTATTGAAGGGATAGACGGCAAGTTTCTGGTTGATTACAAAACCATGATTCGCGCTCATGTCGATTACGCATTAATGGCGCTTTTCAATTTGGCTTTCTATGCGGTAGGCAGCCGTATCGAATTACCGGTGTTTGCCTGCTGGTGTGTGGCGATAGGGGGTTTTGCCAATCCAACCATTTTTACCATTGCCGCCTTTGACCCGGCATTCTGGAATAAACGCCAATGGCGGCTGTTTTCGGCAACCAGCTTTGTGCTGACCACGATCGGTTTCTTGACCATCAGCTGGATACTGGTAAAACAGTTTCTGGCCAGCTAGATCGATATCGCTTAAATCACGCCGGCTGCCCGTTTCCATAGCGCCATTCCGGCCTGATAACCGATTTTTTATTGAGGAGAATTTATGAACAACGAAGTCTGCTATCGCAGCACCCCGAAAATTGTCGGCGCGTTCTTTGACACCATTTACCAGAATCCGACCCCGCTCTTGCTTATGATAGCGGCCATTTCTGCACTGGCGGGCTGGTGGTATATGACGCAGCGCAACGCCAAATAACCGCGCAGCTTTCACACCCTGCCCGGCCCCGTTGCTTAACGGCTGCGGGGCCTTTTGCTGGCTATCGGCGATCCGGCAAAATCCATCCTGCTTGCGACCCGGCTTGTTTGCATGATTTTTTCGGGCTGTGTGACATAGTCACTGACCGGCTGCCGGCAACTACCTAAAGTATCACCGTCATTAACCGCAACGCTGAGCGCGGCGCGACAAGCGCTAATGACGATCTTATAAATACAATTAGGTAGGAGTTGTTATGAAAGAGTTGATATTCGGTTTTGCATCCAGCATTTTGCAAATGAACCTGCAAGATCCTCACGACATCCCTTTTGCCTTGCCGCTGGTGTTTGCTGCGGTACTGGGCTTTATTATGGGCTTTATCATTTTGACGCTGATTGGCAATGAAAAGCGCGAGCAGCCCCAGACGTCCGATCATTGATTCGCATGGACAGCGGCCAATCTTTTCAAGGCTGGATAATCGATATCCTGGATAGCGCCTCGGGTTAAAGTCAGCCAGCCCTGACTTTCAAAGCGTTTCAAATGTCGGGAAACCACTTCACGAGCTGTCCCCATTTCCAGGGACAGCTCGTTATGGGTGGTGTGAATCACACGATCCCCGATTGCAATCAGCACTTTTGCCAGTTTTTGATCGACAGAATCAAAAGAAAGACTTTCCATGCGGCGGATCACGTCGGCCAGACGGGTAGAAAAATTGTGGAAAACAAATTCTCTGAATAGCGGCGATTGCCCCAGCACGCGGTGAAAAACATGAGCGGGAATGGCAAAAGCAGTGACCTCGGTTTCGGTAATACCTTCGGCCGGATAATTACTGTTACCCAATAAGCAAGAGGTGGTCAGCACACAAGAATCACCGGAATGGACGTGATAAAGCACCAGCTCTTTGCCATCCGGCGAAATGATCTGCGCTTTGACGCTTCCCGACAAAATCAGCAAATAATGATCACAGGCCTTGCCCAGATAAAACACTTGTTGGCGCGGAGCTATCCTGACCAGACTGGCGGCTGCCATCAACTGGCCGAGGAATCGATCATCACTGCCGACAAAAGCGGGAAAATACTGTTTCCATAATGGCGCATGGTTCATTGGCTACCTCGGGGAACGGTTTGCAGCAACATAACAGCCCCAGCAGAACGGCTTTTCAGCCAGTGCATCACAACATTCATCATGATCCAGTCTTTTATCAGTGAGCGGTTATGGATTCAGACATCAAGAGACGGGAAACATTGAAACACAGTTTGATTTCTCAATAAAACTGATTAGAAACAAGTTACTGATCACACAATTCGATAAAAGACCACCACCGGGCGGGATGCCCGCATTATTCTATCTCGACCATAATCTCGTTATGTCGCAGCATCGGCAGAGTCCAGGGCGGATCATAAGCTGCTGAGCGGGGCGCCGACAGCGGTTTGATCGACTGCTGTTGCAGCCAGTTCAGCAGTTTCTCACTACCCGTCATGATCGCGGTTTCATTTAGCGAACCGGAATAGATCAATACGGCAATTTTTTTGGCCGGCTGTTGCTTCAAGACGATATCGGCATCCAGCGGTATTGGTAACGTATCCAACCTGTAGCCATCGGGCATTACAAATGCCATTCGCCACTGCGTGCCCTCTGTCTGCTGCAAAACCGGCGCAGTCATGGCAATTTCTTCGCCGGCCGCTTCGCGAATCACCGGGGTGGTCATCGCCAGACTTGTCTGACGGGTATTGGCACCAAAAATATACGCCGCCAGCCGTTTGAAGCCGATACTGCCGGCCTGCTGGTAATCGCCAGTCACCATGGTTTCGGCCAGCAACAAGGGCGGGTACAAGCGAATTTCAAATTCCCGGTCACGGGAGACAATCTGATAATCGGGTGCTGGTGTGTCTCGTATGCCCACCACACTACAACCGGCAAACCATAAGCCCGACAACAAAGACAGTATTTTTTTGATTACCAACACAGAACTCCATCAGTAGTTACAAACCACATTGACCATCATGACAGGATTTACCCGGCCAGAAACTCGCCAGCCGGGTACGATAGCGGGCGAACCAGGCATACAGTCTGATAAACAACGGCCGGGACCACCACCATTGCAACGGTGCCGCCAGCCAGGGCAAATCCAAGGCCGCGTATAGCAGCGCAAACACATCGATTCCCTTCAGTAAATGCCCGGCGGCGTTAACAGCATGCATCTCGGCCAGCAACTCTTCACGCGACACGCCCAGTGCACTGGTATCGAAGCCGGCGGCATGAATATCCTGAAACACCACCCGGCCCAAGCTGTTGCGGCGCTGCAGCCAGGCGATTTCGCCAGCACAAATCGGACAGTGGCTGTCATAAAACAAAGTCAGAACAGGTTTATCAGGCGTCATGGGATTGGCCTTGTTAATTTCGATGCAGCAGTAAAAGTCATGGCTGCTGATCTTACCAAGCAAATCGATTAAAGCAATTCAGCACCGCCAGGCTGCTGCCCCAAGCCCGATCAGCCTAACCAATCGCAATCTTTTTACAGCTTTTTTATATGCCGACCGCTACTATGCCCGGCCCGGCGCAGGCTGGGGCAACCCGGAACAGCAAATCAATGGAGCCCAACCACCATGTCGGTTCAGATACATTCTTCAGACCATAAAAAACGGCTTGAGTTAACGCTAGGTGCAATCGGCGTCGTTTTTGGTGATATCGGTACCAGCCCGCTTTATGCGGTTAAGGAAGTCTTTCATAACGGTCTGGCCACCGACGCTATGCATGTACTAGGGGTTTTATCGCTGATCTTCTGGTCATTAACCCTGGTGGTTACCACTAAATACGCCATCTTTATCATGCGCGCCGATAACAAAGGCGAAGGCGGCATCATGGCTTTGCTGGCATTGACTCTGCAGACCGCCAAAGACCAGCCGATCAAGACTCGGCTGATCGTAACCACCGGGATTGTCGGTGCGGTGTTGTTTTATGGCGATAGTGTGATCACCCCGGCGATTTCAGTACTGAGTGCGGTGGAAGGCCTGCAAATCATCGCTCCGGGACTGGAACAGACTGTGATTCCGGCGACACTGACGGTTTTGGGTGGTTTATTTGTCTTACAAGTCAGAGGCACGGCAGTGGTCGGCAAATTATTCGCCCCGGTAATGTGTGTCTGGTTCTTGGTATTGGCAACCCTGGGTATCGTCAATATTTATCAATTCCCGACCGTTTTAACCGCCATCAATCCCTACCATGCAATCGCTTTGTTACAGACATCAGGCTGGCAGGGGTTTGTGATCATGGGCTCGGTAGTATTAGTGATTACCGGCGCTGAAGCCTTATATGCCGATATGGGGCATTTCGGCCTGAAACCGATTCGCTATGCCTGGTTCAGTTTTGTGTTTCCGGCCTTGCTGCTGAATTATTTCGGACAAGGCGCACTACTGATACAAAACCCGGCAGCGATTGAAAACCCATTTTATTTACTGGCCCCGGAATGGGCCTTGTACCCGCTGTTACTGCTAGCAACCTTAGCTACCGTGATTGCCTCGCAGGCAGTTATCTCGGGGGCTTTTTCGTTAAGCCGTCAGGCCATTCAGCTGGGTTATTCGCCGCGGATGAATATTCTGCATACCTCCGATGATGAAGCCGGCCAAATCTATATTCCGGCCATCAACTGGTTATTGATGGCGGCTGTTTTCATTCTGGTAATCAGCTTCAAGTCGTCGACGGCGCTGGCTTCCGCCTATGGTTTGGCGGTTACAGGTACCATGATTTCGACCACAATCCTGGCTTTTATTGTGATTCGTCAGTTATGGAACTGGCATCGATTGACCAGTGTCGGTTTTTTAGCTGTATTTCTAAGTTTTGATCTGCTGTTTTTCAGTACCAATAGCCTGAAAATTCCCGAAGGCGGCTGGCTGCCTCTGGTGGTTGGTTTTAGTTTGTTTCTGGTTATCAGCACCTGGATCAAGGGCCGCGAAATGCTGTCGCAGCATTTGGAGAGCAAACGGGTCATGTTTGAAGATCTGGAACAACTGCAGGGGGGCAAACTGGTTACGGTATCCGGCACCGGTATTTATCTGGCCAAAAATCTACGCGGGGTACCGCAAGTACTGCTGCACAATCTGGAACATAATCACGCTCTGCATCAACAATTAATCGTGCTGACGGTGGTGACCACCGACGAACCCAAAGTCAGTAATGAACATCGCATCAAAATCCGCTACTTCGGCGAACACCACCGCTATATCAGAATCAAATTGTATTTTGGCTTTCATGAACCACAGGATGTGGGGCGGGCATTGCGCCGCTGCAAGGATCAGGGGCTGGAGCTGGATTTGAAAAACGCTACTTTCTTTGTCGGCTCAGAACGGGTGTCATTTCGCCGGCGCAGCCCGATGCCGAAATGGCGTCGGGAACTGTTCCGGTTTTTAGTGCATAACAGTTCCAGCGCCAGCGAATATTTCCGTATTCCAATCGACCGCGTGGTTGAAGTCGGCGTCAGAGTGGAGCTGTAAACCACCGCTTGCTTCAGATCCAGCGGCTAGGCTGCGACTCAGCCGTTATTGTGGATTTCCTGCTCCAGCATGGCCCGCAACCCTTTCGACATTTCCATAGTGACAGGATCCCAGCCTTCGAGCTGCATAACATCGGTCAGACAGTCTTCCATGATGCGATGCGCGGCTATGGTTGCTTCGGCAATTCGCTGATGAACCCGGTTTTGCAAATCGGTCCGGCCCTGCTCGGCGCAATTGGCCTGATAGTCATACAGCTGCCGTAAACTATCTATCTGCATTCCAACCTGAGAAGGACAGGAACACAGATACAAAATCGACTGCAGATTGATGCGCCGTAACTGCGCATCGGTAAACTTGACTTCCAAACTCATAGCGCTACCCCTTGATTGTGATAATTTTGAGCCGACTTCAGAGTATCTCGCCTCTGTTTTACGGCCTGCATTTGACAGTGACGCAATCATTACCATCAGTTGCCTGTCAGCCGACATTCACAACCCCGGGCGATACCGATCAAACTCAGATCCTGAAAGTATCCAAAACTTCCTGAAAATTCACAATCAAATCTGAACACCAAGCTTATAACACCGCAATGAAACCGGCTTCAGCCCCGGCTCCAGTTTTGCCGACACAACTTAACCGTTTGAGATTTCAATCACGCCGTTCATGTCTCCAGCCATACTGCTCATGATGCCAGCCATAGCCATGTTCAGGATGATATGCCCAGCCCCAGTTTGAACCCGGTGCTGGCATCCTGGGGCTTATGTATCGCCCGCCTGGCGGCGGAGTAACCGGCGCCACATAAGCGCCATAATTGTAATCTGCATATCCATAGCCACCGTATCCGTAGGGTTCAGCACAACCCAGCGTCAACACACCCATAAACACGACAAAAAACCAAGACTGCATGCTCTACTCCACTCAATGAAACCTACTGATAAGCCAAGATCAGGCTGATTTAAACCGGAAAATGGCATTGGCCAGGCTTTTTACCACAGTACACAACAGAATAAACGACGAACATTTACTGTATAACCCATCTGATCTGCAACGGCTGTCAGCGACAGCTATCGGACACATAGCAACAGGAGAACAACATGCCTAACCATCGCTCACCAGCACTGGCACTATTATTGATACTGTCGATCATCCTGCTGACATATTCAGGACTGACTCCGTTTGATCGCACCACCTGGCTACTCGAGACCTTTCCCATCATGATGGCGCTACCGGTTTTATTAATTACTTACCGGCGCTTTCCGCTGACCAGCCTGTTATATCTACTGATTTTCTGCCATGCCATGATATTGATGATGGGTGGCGCTTACTCTTATGCCAGAGTGCCGTTAGGTTTTCAGATACAAGACCTGCTGCATCTAAGCCGCAATCCTTATGACAAAATCGGGCATTTCTTTCAGGGCCTGGTTCCAACCATGCTGGCCCGGGAAATATTGATCCGCCTGAATTACCTTAGAGAACGAGCAATACTGAATTTTCTGCTGATTTGCATTGCCCTTGCGATTAGCGCCAGCTACGAACTGTTTGAATGGGGAACTGCCATCTGCTTAGGACAAAATGCCGATGAGTTTCTGGGCACACAGGGCGATCCCTGGGATACCCAATCCGATATGTTTCTGGCCCTGACCGGCTCTGTAACGGCCATTTTCAGTCTTTCGCCACTACATGACCGGCAACTGCAGCGCTTAACAACGCTATCACCCAAGCAGCCCCGCTTAACCAACCGCTCAGAATAGTCTTAACCACCGCCAGTGGGCTTTGCTCATTTTTAAGCGTTCAAAACCGATACACAACGGATACATGACAGTTAACACAATCAACCAGAACCCATAAACCCAAGGCAAACTAAAACCATAATCTGCGGGCAGATTCGCTAACCAGATTCCACCGCCCAGCAGAATCGAAACCGGCCCGTCGTTAATGGCTGCCACTAAAATAGCCAGCAAGTGAATGACGTACAAATGTAACAAATAGAAAAACAGCGGCGTCCGGCCAAATAGCTGTAACACTGCAAACCGATTTGCCGGAAAGCCCTGCAACACCCCCAAACCGATTAAAGCAGGCCCAAGCGTCATCAGCAGATATAACAGAGACGGCGGATATTTGTGGCAATTAAGGAACGACATCAGTGTAAATAGCGGATCAGGATAAATTCGCCAGATTGTGGGATCACCATACCAATTGCTGTATCTGAGGCCGATAAACAGCAAGCTTAGCAACAAACCCAGCATTATCAGAGCTTGTGGCTTGATGAAATCATGATTACTGATCAACTGACCGAAGCCATAGCCGACTGCGATGACACCTAACCACGGAATCAATGGATAGTAAGGATTAAGTACCCAGCCATCGGCCAGCGTTACAGGGTCGCCGGTATGCAATATTGACCACAAAAATCCCAACTTGCCAAAATCGGCAGGTGTAATGCCATCAGAGAGGTTATGCAAGACCATCATCAGAATGCCAGTCAGCGTCACCGCCTTGACCGGTAAGCGGATCAAACCGGCCAGAAAAATCATCGACCAGCCTATTGCCCAGAGCACACCGACATGGATATCGGTAAAGTCATAGCGAAAATTCCAGGCCCAGGCTTCGACACTGCCAACCAGCACAATTAACAGCGCACCACGCTGCAACAGAAATCCCGTCACACTGCTTTGATCACCATGACGCTGCTGCCAGAGATAAGTACTGGTACCAGCCAGAACAACAAACACCGGCGCACAAAAATGCGTAATCCAGCGGGTTAAAAATAAAGCCAGCGAAGTCTTGTCCAGATGGGTAGGACTGAAATGCGCATTACTGAAGAAGTCGCGGGTATGATCCTGCGTCATTAACACCATGACCAATCCGCGCAAACTATCTATAGAAGCCAGCCTTCCTGACAATCCCGTATTCAAATTACACCTACTCGGCCAGCAAAGCCGCAATCGCCGCCTTGGCGTTACATTGATCAATGGCCTCGGCGAGCTGGGCGGGAGATAACGGATGCTTGATCGCGGTGGTGCCATTGAATGCAAAAGCCTGATAATCCTTTTTGGCAAACGTCACGATCTGGCATTTTTTGAAGGGCGAGTTCTCGAATGGCATCGCATCACTGTCGGCTAACGCTGCCATGCCTTCCGAACTGGGGGCATAGACCAGAAACTCACCTTGCATCGCCAGTACCGCACGATACTGATTAGCCGTTGTGAAATACAAATAGGCTACTTCGATATCGGTTTGTTTCAGCCATTGATTCTTGGTTTTCTTAGTTTTTTTCATATGCGGTTTGCAAAGATCTGTCAATGAAGCTATGGCGCGGATAGGTCGTGCCATGACAGGTCAGGCAAAAACCAGGCCGCTATGTTAGAAAATTTAGCGCCGCTTTCCTATCAGTGCTGGCGTGACGGTGGCTTTGCGGCGGTTATCCACAGAACATGTGGATAAGTCTGTGGATCGGCACTTGAAACTAACGCTAACTGCTTAATTTGCGTATGGTTGCCTTAAATTGACCATTTTTCGCCAGGCTCAATAAATCAATGACTTAGCAGACTAACCCAACCAGGACCCGCCAACACTATGACCGACAACTACCGAAACCAGTCAGTTTTCAATTTGTGCATAACCGCGCTCAAGCATGCCAGACCGTGGTGTCTGCGCGCTGGCGCTTGCACCTTGGTAAGCGCCAGCTGATCGCCCAGACTGAGCGATGGCGGTTAAACCTACGCTCGCTGCCGGTCAAGAACCGCGAGTTTAGTCACGCAAGTGACCAGCGCCGTAAGCCACCCATTTATAGCTGGTCAGTTCACCTGGGCCAACCGGGCCGCGCACATGCAGCTTATCAGTACTGATCCCAACCACCGACCCCAACCCGTAATCACCACCGCCTGACAAACGGGTCGAGGCATTGATCATCACCGAAGCCGAATCCACTTGCTGTTCAAACTGGCGGGCTAACTGCAGGCTTTGAGTAACGATGCCATCGGTATGACCGGAGCCATAACAATTGATATGTTCGATCGCCGCATCAATGCCATCGACCACTTTCAAAGACAGAATCGGCGCTAGATATTCGCTGTGCCAGTCTGCTTCGCTGGCCGGTTCGATGGCGGTCAAATACTGTTGTGTACGTTCACAGCCACGCAGTTCGATCTGGCGGGCCTGAAATGCCTGCGCCAGCAACGGCAGCATCTGCGCGGCGCACTGTTTATCAACCAGCAGAGTTTCCAGCGCATTACAGACCTGCACACTCTGGCATTTGGAATTAATCGCCAGCGCCACCGCCTGCGCCGGATCGGCGTCGGCGGCAATATACAAATGACAAATCCCATCGTAATGCTTGATCACCGGAATCCGGGTGCCTTCGGCAATCCGCTTGATCAGGCCCTTGCCACCACGCGGAATCAGCACATCGATATAGTCATCCATTTGCAGCAGTTCGCCGACCGCTTCATGGCCGGGGATAGGAATGATCTGAATCGCATGTTCCGGCAAGCCGGCGCTGACCGCACCGGCAATCATGGCGTCTGTCAATACGCTATTGGTTTGCAAGGCTTCCGAACCGCCGCGCAAAATCACTGCGTTACCGCTTTTGATGCAGACACCGGCGGCATCGGTTGTGACATTGGGGCGCGCCTCATAAATGATGCCGATCACTCCCAGCGGCACTGATTTTTTATAAACCTGCAGTCCTGCCGGATTGGTATGCCCGGCCAGAATCCGGTTTAAGGGATCGGGAGCCTGTGCCACTTTGTTTAAGCGGGACAACATATAGTTAAAGGTTTTTTCATCGATGGTCAGGCGCTTGACCAGCGCTGCCGACTGCCCCTGCTCGCGGGCGGCATTGACCTCCAGCGCATTGACCTCAAGTACCTGCTGCTTAACCGCCTGCAGCGCCTCGGCCATGCGCTGCAGTGCCAAATTGCGGACCGCATCCGGGGCTGATGATAATTGCCGCGAGGCGAGACGACTTTGTCGGGCGATGTCTTGAACGGTTTTGATACGCATCATGCTAACAGTGCCGGTTGCAGGCTAATCGATAAAAGCCGCAGATGATAACCCAATCAGCTGGCAAACAGACCTTATCCATGCCAGTCGGGCAGCTCAACAGACATGAGGGTCACCTGATGACCGCGATAGCTTTCGCGGTTCAAGACTCGCCAGCCGAGTTGTTGATAAAAGTTTTCCTGATCCGGGGTAAACAGATACAGGGTTTTAACCCCTGCTTGCCGGGCAGTTTGCATCACATGCCTGACCAGCTGACTGCCAATCCCCTGCCGTCTGAATGGCGGTGCCACAAACACACTGGCCAGCCAGGGCGTTAGTTCGGGATGAGTATCCATATCATGGGCAATCATGGCTGCCGAGCCCATCAGCACCGTTCCCTGAGCCAGATAAGTACTCGGCACCAGGTCGTCGCTTAGATAAGCCTGCATATTGTCAATCCGCTGTTGCAGCGTCTGGCCAGGATTGAGCGCGGCCCATTGCTGATGATGCCATTCTGCCAGTTGCGGAATGGCTTGCGGTTGATCGCTGAGCGTGAGTATTTTCATGACAGAGCCGCCGGCACTTATGGATAATCCTGACGCGTCGGTCGCACCATGATTTCACTGATATGCACATGAGGCGGCTGGGTAATCATGAAATGAATGGTATTGGCTATATCGTCACCAATCAGTAACGGACCAAAATTCTGTTTAAACATGTCCACCATCACTTCACTATAACCGGCCGCCTCCTGAAAACCACTCAGCAATAAACCCGGTTCGACCAGCGACACCCGAATGCCTTTGGGACCGACTTCGCGGCGCAAACCTTCGGCCAGTGCGTGCACGGCGAATTTGCTTGCGCCATAGACAGCACTGAACGGGGAAATATTTCGTCCGACCACCGAGCCGATGATAATGATGTCGGCGGCGCTATGTGGATAGCGCTGGGCTTGAAACTGCAGCATTTTTTGGGCGGCCTTCTGCAACAATACCAAAGTACTGGTGACATTCAGTTGCAGCACTTTGTTGAATTCGGCGACATCGGTTTCGGTCACCGAACCACCCAAGCCGCGCCCGGCATTGGCCACCACGATATCGGGCAACTGACCGAAATGGCTGTGGGCGGTTGCAAACAAGGCATCGATAATCGATGCATCGTTGATATCACCGGCAATCCCGATAAAACCGGTCCCCAGTTCGGCTTGTAACTGCGTCAGTTTTTGCTGATTGCGCCCAGTACCGACCACGCGAATACCTTCCGCGACCAATTTCCTGGCGGTTGCTTCGCCGATCCCTGAGGTAGCGCCGGTTACAACGGCAACACGCTGGCTTGATTGTGACATGTCGGTTTCCTATGCTTGCAATGTCTGATTACCAGACGTTTTCAAAGCGGCACAGTATAAATTCTGTCCACCTTCAATGCACCATACTAAACTGCGGCTAAACCGGGATTAGCCACTTAATCATGACCCGGCAGCAAACTGCGCCATACATAAACGAACGCCGATCAAGTGCCAGATAAGCGAGCCAAAATCAGCATCGCCCCCATAAAAAACCTGATTTTTAATTTAACAAGTACCCATAACCCCATGAAACTGATGCAATTCCCAAATTCACACAACTGATGTTGCAATATAACAACTTGATTTATATGAAAAAACACGCAAAATCACCGCGCAACCAACCACCTCAACTGATTTTGGAGGCCAATA
>CAIUWU010000006.1 GCA_903902945.1 uncultured Pseudomonadota bacterium | reverse complement strand
TTTTTGTCCAACCTTAGAAATTACTGTTGCTCAAAACGGCAGTTTTTCAGAGGTTCCTTAAGGCTTATGCCGTTTTCCGCCGCGGGCATTGGCTTGGGCGTTTTGCAGTTTCTCCGCTTGTTCGCGTTCCAAATCATCTGCCAGCTCGCTTAAACGCTGTTCCGGCTGAAATTCGATTGCCGACATTCTTTTGATCACGGCCGGATCGACACTGCTGCGGCTGATCTGGGGACAGGGAAAAGACTGTATCGTGATCACGCCGGAAGGATCAGGACACTGAAAAATATCGGCACACACCTCCTGCTGCACCATCGATAACAGCAGCAGACAACCCATTTTGTAGTTCAACGACATAAAGCCAGCACCGGAATCATCATAATAAATCAAGCAAAAACATGAGCCTTTGATAGAAAGTTTTATTTTTTAACATCAAGCACCTACAATGCGGGCGATTAGCCGTTAAACAGCTATCGACACACATCACATTGCCCACTTTACAAGGAGCCACGTCCATGAAAATTCAGATACTACCATCAACCCTGGTTGTCAGCTTACTGTTGAGCGGCTGTGCCTCACAGACCGGATGGACACCCGTCGTCGACACTTATGGCGATCCTAATATCGCCCGTTTGAATCAGGATATGGCCGAATGTCAACAACTGGCCACTCAGGCCTCTGGCGGCACAGCCAAAGAAACTGCGATTGGCGCTGGTGTCGGCGGCCTGATTGGTGCCGCCGGTGGTGCTGCGTTAGGCGCCGCGTTAGGCAGCCCGGGGACTGGCGCTGCGCTGGGTGCGGCCGCTGGCGGTATCGGCGGGGCCACCAAGCAAGGTCTGGAAGCCGAAAACAAATACAAAAGCGCCTATAACAGCTGTTTGAGACAGCGCGGCCACAAGGTTGTCAACTAATCACTTTCATCCATACCCAATCAGAGGTCCATGCCAATGAAACAACCGGCCACTCGATTATTGCTCGGTCTATTACTGTCTTCGGCGCTATTGAGTTCAGCCCAAGCCAATGGACTGACCACTTGCACGATGAATTTCAAGCTGAGCGGATTTTCGCTGATTTACAAACGCTATGACGGCACCGGTGAAATCCGCTGCCGTAATGGTGAAAGCGCATCGGTGATTCTCACATCCAACAGCATTGGCTTTACCATCGGCAAATCCGAAATCAGCGGCGTTGCCAATATTTCCGATGTCAAAAGCATTAACGAAATTTACGGTGATTTTGTCTCGCTGGAAAGCCATGCCGGTTTCATCAATTCCTTCGACGCCCAGCTGCTGACCCGGGGCGAAATTTCGATGGCGATGAAAGCCGAAGGCCGAGGCATTGATATTGGTGCCACGATTGGCGATCTGACTATCAAACGACGCTAACCAACAGCGCCAACCGTTATACCAGGGTCTGCGGCCAAAACCGACCGCAGACACCTGTGTTTCGATAAGCGTTTTAAACCGACGCCTCCGCCTGCAACAGCTTCAGCGCCTCCTCTACCCCGGCGGCTTCGGTCAACCCTGCCACATTTTTCTTGGTAAAGAACCCGCTGAAATCACCGAAACGCTGGACATATTCGACAATCAGCGAGGAATGCTCGGACGCACTGGAGAAAATCTGTTTCAGGCCTTCTTCTTTGGAACCGATCACATCCAGCAGAAAATCCTTGCCATTGGCACGGATCGCATCGACTACATAATCAATGTTCGACTTGCCTGCGGTTTCACCATCGGCAACGATCAGCGCAATGTGATGTAAACGCGGCCCATAGTTGCGTACAAAGCTTTCGGTGGGTGACGGCAGACCAATCAGATGATTGACGAAATATGGATTATTGGCCGCAGTAAACACTTTGGCCGGACTCAGCCTCTCATCGGCGTAATGCAGGCTCTTGGTAACATTGGTTGAAGAATTCTGATTTTCGATGTCATACGACCCCCAGTAGTAATAACTGGAAACCGTCAGATATTCCAGAATCGCCACTTCGCGATTCTGGCTGTAAACCCGGGTTGCCAGATGATCGACCGGCAGAATCAATTGATCCAGCCCCAGCTCCTGCTGAATTGCCTTGGCCTGCTGGTACGCCTGATTGACATCATCGCGGATCACACTGTTACCCAGCGCATAAACCCGAATGTCATGCTCGGGACGCTCCCAGTAACCGACGATATTGTGGGTATAAGGTGACGGTTTGACCGTGGCGATATTCCCCGGCAACTCCAGCTTGCGAATCTGGTTCTGATTAAAAAAACGAATTTCGCGCGATTTTTGGATTTCGACCACTTCATGCAGATTGGTCACCCGGAAAATTTCACCCATATAGCGCGAATTGGGCTTATGGGCACCGACCGGATAGACTTCATTGAGGCTGCGGAAAATGCCGTGGTAATCAGGATCGCGCACTTCGCGCACCAGAATATCCGGCGAATTCATATCAATCCGCAACACATGGGTCCAGTGGGTTTCCGATTCCAGCGTGACCAGATAATGGTAAGGCGTCATCAGCGCTAATTCACTGACATAACTGATAGAACACCCCGGTTCGACATTGATCATCATCGCGTCAATTTGCTGGATCATATCGGTCAGACCAATCCGGTCGCGCTCTTCCAGCAGTTTTTGCAAGTATTCGTTGAACCACGGCGAATTGGCTTTATCGCCTTGGATGGGATGCATCAGGGAATTAGTACTCATTATGGGCTCCTTATCGGTCTGTTGCGATCAGGCAAGCAAAATCCAGGCCACAGCTAAAAGATTAGTACCCACCGCAACAGTAAGGCTATCATTAACCCCTGATTGCCGTGATTCAGCCCGCTGTCAGGCAATTGATGACCGCCGCTGATCACCGCACTGAATCGACGCATCACCGGCGTTAGCGCCAGAAAATGGTGCAAACTGACCACCACTATTAATGAAAAGCCGCTGATTAACCGCTTCAGCAGCCAATTTCCTGTGGCACCAATATTGCTTTACTTCTAAAAACAAAATTTGATCGCTCAATTCCATCCCCAGGCACCATGGCAAAATTAAGCAACTATTTCGACTACCGCGTCGATGCACAAGGACAGCGCTATATGGCAGTATCCATTAAAGGCATGACGCTGCTGAGATTTCCGGCCGCCAACAAAGGCACCGCGTTTACGCTGCAAGAACGGATCGAACTCGATCTGGATGGCTTATTACCACCGCTGGTCACCACGCTCGAAGAACAGGTCGACAGACTCTATACCAGTTACAAAAAACAGGTGGACGCCATTTCCAAGTATCAGTTTCTACGGGCAATTCAGGATCGCTCGGCAGTGCTGTTCTATGCCTTGCTGGAAAAACATCTGGAAGAAATGATTCCTATCGTTTACACACCGACCATCGGTCTGGCGGTACAGCAATTCAGCTCGCTGTATCGCACCGCCCGCGGCCTGACCCTTTCGCCACAAAACATAGCGCGGGCCGAAACCATCATGCAGAAATACCCTCTGATCGATGTCCGCATGATCGTGGTTACCGATGCTTCGGCGATTCTCGGCATCGGCGATCAGGGCATGGGCGGGCTATCGATCTGTATCGGCAAGCTGTCGTTGTATACCGTCGGCGGTGGTTTAAGCCCGTTCCAGAGTCTGCCGATCAATCTGGATGTCGGCACCAACCGCGAAGAATTACTCGACGACCCGCATTATCTGGGAATTCGCCAGCGCCGGCTGGAACGGGAAGAATATTTTGCGCTGGTAGATCAATTTGTCAGCGCAGTCAGAAAAGTCTGGCCCAAGGCGATTATTCAATGGGAAGACTTTACCAAGGACGTGGCTTTCGATGTGCTGTCACGCTATCAGAATCAGCTACCCTGCTTCAATGACGACATTCAAGGCACCGGTGCCATGGTGTTAGCCGGCCTGCTGGCAGCCTGCCAGCGTAAGGGCGAACAGCTGGCCGATCAGAAAATCATCATCACCGGCGCTGGTGCCGGCGGCATTGGTGTCGCCAGCATTATCCGGCTGGGCCTGTTAAACGCCGGCCTGACTGATCAGCAAATCAAACAACGGCTGTTTGTCATCGATATCAATGGCCTGATCCTCGAAGAGGAGGCACTGGAACACTATAAGCAACCGTTTGCCCAGTCCCCGGCGCTGTTTGCCTCATGGCCGATCAAGGGTAACAGCCCTGATTTACTGGAAGCGGTTACTCATCTGCAACCCAATGTGCTGATCGGTTTGTCTGGCTGTGCCGGCCTGTTTAGTCAGACCGTGATCGAAACCATCGCCAGCCAGCACCCACAGCCGATTTTGTTCCCGCTGTCCAATCCCAACACCCATTGCGAAGCCGACCCCGCCGACCTGATCCGCTGGACCGACGGCAAAGCCATCATCGCTACCGGCAGCCCGTTTCCCGATGTGATACATAACGGCAAAACTTATCCGATACGGCAAGGGAATAATGCCTTTATTTTTCCGGGACTGGGACTGGCGGCGGTGATTGGCGAATGTCACCGCATCAGTGACGGCATGGTGCTGGAATCCGCCTATGCGCTGGCCGACTACATCAAAGCCAACGCCGCAGACGACGATATTTATCCGCCGATTCAGGACCTGAGAAAAGTCAGTACCTACGTTGCCACGCGAGTCTTGGCAAAAGCGCTGGGCGAAGGTTCTGCCGGACGCACCGACCTGAAAAACATCAATTTGATGAAATATGTCGAAGCCAATTTATGGCGTGCCGAATATTTACCCTGCAAATATATTGAAGAGATTGCTGAATAAATACCGGTGGATCAGCCCACAAAACAAGCGTCGCTTAATTAGAAAATATGCTGCCGAATTACCGCTTCAGTCTGATCCACCAAATGTTTATCCAGACTCGCTGACAGCATTTTCAGTACCTGATCATTCAGGGTCTGGCGCAGCACACCTAAAAACGCTGGCGGCGCTACTAATATCAGCTGCTGATAGCTATGATTAACCCGCCCTTGTTCCAGCCTGTCGCCAATCTGCCTAGCAAACACTTGCGCCTCATGGTGTTTAAAATCGGTTCGCGCTTCAAAAGCATGATCGCCTTCGCCATGCCCCCCGGCAATGCCACCCTGCCGGTCACACAAGGCATCATGCTCGGCTATTCTGCCTTCTGCATGAATCAAAGCATCAAATTCATCCAGCGGCAATTGTGGATCAGCGGTTGAAAAGAAACGTGCTGAACTGCTGTCTGCGACGATAATCCAGGTTGCTTGCATAATTCACCTCAATAGCCAAATTAAACCTATTCAAGGCCGGCAGTATCTGCCCATGTTTAATAACAGTCCAAATTAATCCGTCGTATTTAAGACAATACATATTTAAATGAAAATATTATTTATTACCTGATAACAATCTCTCTATAGTGCCTGAATTAACCAACCAATTTTGATCAATAAATTGTGAGAGGTGATTTATGACTGGCAGCAACCGTAACCATCAAACTTCAGAACAACAATTACAAACATTGAAACGCGTCGTGTCCACGGTTTATCTGTGTCAGCTATTAACTTTCATGCTGGCCGGTCTGCCGTTGCTGGTCGGCGTGGCGCTGAATTTCATCAATCGTGATCTGGCCCAGGATACTTGGCTGAAATCGCATTTCGACTGGCAAATCAAAACGGCCTGGGTGGTGTTGGCCGGTTTTGCGGTTGCCGGCCTCACTTTTAGCACCGGTCTGGGTTTTTTTGTGCTGCTGGTCACTGTCATCTGGATGGTCTATCGGATTACGATAGGTTGGTATGCACTAACCGATGGCAGGCCCATCAAAAATAGCCTCTAAACCGGCTCAACCTTCAATAATTTGTCAGCTTAGTGCTAACCAGAGCGGTCGACACTCAGCAGGAGTTTGCTATGAAAAAAACCGGCAAATTTTTTATCGCCTTTTTGCAACTGGCCGGGCCGTTCTGGTTTTCCGGCAAGCGCCTGGAAAACTTGGCCTTATTGCTAGCGCTGATCGTACTGACTTTAGGTCAGATCGCTATTTCGGTGACGATAACGGTCTGGAGTGCTGATTTATTCGACAGCCTGGAACAGCGTTCGATGTCGCGTTTGCTAACCCAGACCGGGCTGATAGTGCTGATTTTTGCTTTTAATATCGTCATCACCACCGCACATCTACAAATCAAACGCCGTCTGCAACTCAACTGGCGCGGCTGGCTCAGCGATCAGCTGATCAGCCAGTGGATGTTTGCAGGCCGTCATTATCTGGTTACCCATATGCCAGGTGAACATGACAACCCCGACGGCAGAATCGCGGAAGACATCAGGATCGCCACCGAATATGCGATTGATCTGCTGCATTCACTGTTTTATTCGCTGATCTTGCTGATCAGTTTTGTGGACATTCTCTGGACACTATCCGGTACCGTCACCTTGGATCTAGGCCTGTTGGCGATTGGCATCCCGGGGCATCTGGTACTGATCGCGCTGGCTTACGCTGCAACCGCCTCCTCGCTGGCGCTATGGATGGGCCGGCCACTAACACTAGCTACCGATCACCGGCAAACCATGGAAGCCAATTTCAGGTTTGCCCTGGTAAAAGCCAGCGAAAACTCTCAGTCTATCGCGCTGATCAGAGGGGAAGAGCATGAAACCCCGCATTTCCGCGCTTTGTTTGACCAGATTGCCAGCGCCTGGCAGCAGCAAACCCGAGCCTGGAGCCGAATCATCATGTTTAGTTCCGGTTATTCGGTGTTATCAATGGCGTTTCCCATTCTGGTCGCGGCACCGCGCTATATCCTGGGCTCAATTACCCTGGGCACGTTGATGCAATCGGCGCAGGCCTTTCAGCAAATGGTTTCGGCGCTTTCCTGGCCGGTAGACAATATGGGCAAAGTCGCAGAATGGCAGGCTTCGGTCGAGCGGGTGCTAGGCCTCAGCCAGGCGCTGGTCGATCTGGAGCAAGAAATCGTCAGACCCGGTTCAGCACGGATTTTACTGACTCACCATCCGGAGCCAGTGTTACAGTTTGACCAGCTCTGTATCACCCGACTGGATGGCGCATTGTGTGTCAAAGCGCTTAACCAGCAGATACAACAGGGAGAACGAATACTGCTGACCGGCAACCCTTCCCACTGTATCAAGCTATTCAAGGCCATCGCCGGTCTCTGGCCCTGGGGTAAAGGCCGCATTTTGTTACCTGCCGGTCAGACCCTGTTTTTTATGCCGCCACGCCCTTATCTGCCCACCGGCAGTTTGCGCCATGCGATTTGCTACCCGCTGCACGGTGATCAGTTTTCGGACCGTAAACTACAGGAAAATCTGCGGCTGGCCGGAGTCAAAGATTTAATCCCGTTGCTGGATCAAAGCGATGACTGGGAAAAAACCCTGCTGCGTGAACAGCAGCAAAGTCTGGGTCTGGTCAGACTGTTATTGCAAAAACCGCAATGGATTTTCATGCAAGAGCCGTTTGATTCACTCGACCCGGACACCCAAATGCGCTTTATGCGACTGATTGAGCAGAAACTGCCCAAATCAAGCGTCATTGGCCTGACCAATCAGCCAAGCATTCAGGCTCTGTTCAGCCGTGAGATCAAGCTGACATAAAACCTCGATTAAGCCGGTCTTGAGTTGCCAACTTACCCTACAATACGCGGCTATTTTAATATTGACCTAACCCACCGGAGCTTAAGCATGGCCGATTACCCCGAAAAAACCTGCAGCATCGATCGCCTGATCCGCCACCCGAAACTGGTTGAGGCCGCGCTGAACGGTCAAAAAACCCAGCAACGCCGGGATGGTCTTTATGCCTATCCGGGCGAAACCTTTATGCTGAATCAGGTGGAATTCATCGTCACTCAGGTTGAACGCCAGCGCATCGGTGACATGAGCGATGCCGACGCACAGGCCGAAGGCTATCCCAGCCTGGCGCTGTACCAGGATCTGATTTTAAAAATGCACAACAACATGACCTGGAACGATGATGGCCTGGTCTGGGTGCATAGCTTCCAAAAACGCTGAATCCGGCTGACCCGCGCAAGCCGATGCAGCTGCCGTTGATTATCCAGACATCGCCACTGTGGCTGACCGCACTGACGCTGCTCAGCTGTAGCTCATTACCGGCCAGCGAGACGCAGCCGGTAACCGGTGCTGACTGCCGGGGCGCACAAGCCGCGATATTGCAAGTCAACGACTCCTACAAAATCGAAGGCCTGGAAAACGGTCATATCGGCGGTTTTGCGCGCCTGCGTCAGCTACGCAAACAACTCGAAGCGCAGGGCGAGCCTGTACTGCTAGTGCATGCCGGCGACTTTCTGTTTCCGTCAGTGATGAGCAAATATCTCCAAGCCGATGCCATGATTCAGGTCATGAATCTGCTCGACGGCAAAGCCGCCGCCTTCGATAACAATATGGTGGTGGGATTCGGTAATCATGAATTCGACCATCCCGACCCTGGTTTACTGCTGCGCCGCATCGTGCAATCTGATTTTGCCTGGCTGTCCAGCAACAGCCGTTACCAGTTCAGTGACAGCGGTGAAGCTGAACCCTTATCCAAACGCCTGTCGAATGTGCATGATGTGCTGATCAAACCCGTCGGCAATCTCCGGCTGGGCTTGTTCGGTCTGACCCTGGACAGCCAGCAACCGGCCTATATTCATTTTGACTACGACCCCGACAGTCGCCGGGCACTGGTCAGCAAGGCGATAGCGACATTGAAAGCGCAAGGTGCTGAGGTGATTATTGCCCTGACCCATCAGGATCTGGCGCAAGATCAGTGGCTGGCCCGCGAGTTCCCCGAGATTAATCTGATCATCGGCGGCCATGAACATTTTTATACTGCTCAGCAGATTGGTAATACCTGGATTACCAAAGCCGATGCCGATAATCAAAGCGCCATTCTGCACCGGCTCTGTCTCAACCCGGATCAGCCGCTTACCAGCCACCATCAGAAAATCGAACTGAACGACCACATCGAAAAAGACCCGCTGGTCAGCGCCGAAGTCAGTAAGCAATTAGCCCGGCTCAGTGCCGAATTCGACAAACACGGCCAGCAGCTGAATCAGATTGTGGGGTATACCGAACAGCTGCTGGAAGGTGTGGAACCGGCAGTACGCGGTCGCGAAACTGCGCTGGGTAATTTCCTGGCCGATAGCGCACGGCAACGGATGCAGACCGATATTGCCCTGATCAACGGCGGCAGCATCCGCCTCAATGACAACATCCGCCCCGGCCCGCTGACGCTGTACGATCTGGAAGGGATTTTTTATTACGATAATCAGTTGGTCAGCTTTGCACTGAGCGGCCAGCAAATCGTCGATATTCTCCGCAACTCGGTCTCTAAATCGCATCTCGGTGACGGCCGTTTTCTGCAGGTTTCCGGACTGCGCTTTCGTTATCACGCCCAGGCAAGCAACGAAGGTTATCAATACAGCATCGATCCCGCTGACATTGCCATCAAGACCCGCCACGACCACGACTACCGGCCCTTGGTGCTGACTAAAACCTACCGGGTAGCCAGCCTCAGCTTTCTGTGGGAAAAAGGTTATCTCGATGGCTACAGCCTGTTTGCCCGGGCCGCCGGCACAACCAGCCCGCCCCGCCTCGACAAGGGTAAACCGATCAGTTTTCGCAAGACGGTCGAAGCAGCACTGGCCAGACTGCCGCACCAGACCATTACCCAAAGCCTCGAAGACCGCATCATCCGCGACGAAAACCGAATGGCACCAAAGTGATTGCTAAAGGCTTTTAATTGACCACGCCCCGCTTCTTCAGGGTTTGTAATCTGCCCGATGCGCCGATTAATCTCGCAAAGCAAAGGGACAGTATCTTGGCTGGTTATCGTATCGATAGCCCTATACATGAAAAGCCACACTCCCCCACCTTGTCGGCTAACGCCGCCATCGTCCCGATGTCGATATTAACGCGCTTGTATAACTGACGCGCCGGTTGTGCTCTGTTACCGCATCCGCTTGCCGCTCTGTTGATGAAGACGTTAACCCGTTTTCACAATAGAAGCTGTCCCGCGCGTAGTCACCGTCACCCTAACCACTGCCGATACTATTCAATGGCTATATCAAAATAGTGGTCGGGAAACGGTTCATTTACCAGCGTGAAATGCCACCATTCCAGGGCATAGTTTTTAAAGCCGTGCTGTTCCATCAGGGTTTTCAGCAACAGCCGGTTAATCCGCTGCTCCAGCCCTATCCGTGGATTCTCGGTATTGGCCAGCGCATCAAAACAGTCAAAGCCGGTCCCCATGTCGAGACTGTTATCCTGAAAACGCTGTGACTGCTCGAGATCACAGGCCTGTAAAGGCTGACCTGGTAAATACAGCGCCTGTTGCGGGACCGGTAGCGGCACCAGCGTGATATCGACCGTGCTGCCACGACTGTGACTGGATTTGGCGGCGATATATCCGTCAGCAAATAAATTGTGTTTATCGCGCCGGGGATAAAACTCCTGTTGCATACGGGTATCGTCTGTTACTGCGGCCCAGCGTAGAAAATGATCGACGGCCCGCTGCGGCCGATAACAGTCATAAATTTTGAGCGCTAGCGAAAAGGCCTTTAAATCCTGCTGAACGCTGGCCAGTTGCTGTGCTGCCTGTGGCGTTAACAAGCATTTGGCCACGCTGTAGCCAATTACCGGCTCACCGATAAAATTATGAAAGCCGGCATAGCGCAGATCGATCACCACATCCGGTATCACGGTTTTAATGTCTATCAAACCTGCCTGAGTCTGCTCGGCCTCGGCCGCGCTGCAAGCAGCAGCCCAACAGCCGGTCAGCATCAGTTTCAAGACAAGAATTGCTAACAAATCTCTGTTCATAAATTCAGGGGGATTTACAGTGTCAACAGCTGATTATAAACAGCTGTCAAACGCCGATGCCGTTTGCCAGGCCAACATCAGTCTTTGGCATTCGCCATATTTCCATTAAGATGCCGACACTTTTGCCTCTGGAATCGAACCCGTGTCATTTACTCCGCATTTCATTCGCCAGTGCCAAGCGCTGGTCGGCATGGATAACGTTATCGCCGATCCGGCACGCCTGCGCGTCTACGAATGTGACGCCTTGTCGGCCTACCGGCAGCTGCCGGAGCTGGTGGTTCTACCGGAAACCACCGAACAGGTACAGGCAATTCTGCAACTCTGTGCCGCGCAGCAGGTGCCGGTAGTGGCCCGCGGCGCCGGTACCGGTCTGGCAGGTGGTGCTATGCCGGTCAGCGGCGGCATAGTACTGGGACTGAGTAAAATGCAACAGATTCTGGCGCTGGACCCGCTTAATCGCACCGCAACCCTGCAACCCGGTGTCCGCAATCTGGCCATTTCTGAAGCAGCCCGAGCCTACGGTTTGTATTACGCGCCCGACCCATCATCACAAATTGCCTGCAGCATCGGCGGCAATATCGCCGAAAACGCCGGTGGCGTACATTGTCTGAAATACGGTTTGACCGTGCATAACGTGCTGCAAATCAAACTGGTCACTATGGATGGCACCCTGCTGACACTGGGCGGCAGCGGTCTCGACAGCCCCGGTTACGATCTGCTGGCACTGGCAATTGGCTCGGAAGGTTTACTGGGCGTAGTGGTTGAAATCAGCGTGCGACTGTTGCCGCTGCAGCCCGTCACTCAAGTGTTGCTGGCCGCATTTTCCAGCATTGAACAGGCTGGCGCTGCGGTGGCGGCGATCATCGCCGACGGCCTGTTGCCCGCCGGCCTGGAATTAATGGACAACGCCGCCATCCGTGCTACCGAAGCCTTTGTCAATGCCGGTTATCCGCTGGAGGCAGCGGCGATTGTGTTGTGCGAACTGGATGGTCTGGCGGAACAGGTGTCTGCCGATATGCAACGGCTGCAGGCGCTGTTGCAGGCTCATCAGGCCAGTGAAATCCGCATCGCCAGCGATGCCAGCCAGCGCCAGCGTTTCTGGGCCGGACGCAAATCGGCTTTTCCGGCTGTCGGCCGGATCGCCAGCGATTATTACTGCATGGACGGCACTATCCCGCGTAAGCATCTGGCCAGCGTCTTGCAACAGATCAGCGCTATGGCCGACCGCTTTCAGTTACAAGTGGTCAATGTCTTTCATGCCGGTGATGGCAACCTGCATCCTTTGATTTTGTACGATGGCAGTCAGGCCGGCGATTTCGCCAAGGCCGAGGCGCTGGGCGCTGAGATTCTGGAATTGTGCGTAGCGGTTGGTGGCACCATTACTGGCGAGCATGGCGTCGGTATCGAAAAGCTGGGACAAATGTGTGTGCAGTTTCAAGCAGCGGAATTGCAACAGTTTCTGCGGCTGAAACGGGCTTTCGATCCGCAAGGCTTGCTCAATCCCGGTAAGGCGATTCCAACCCCGCATCGCTGTGCTGAACTAGGCCGGATGCATGTGCATCACGGACAGTTGCCGCATCCGCAACTGGAGCGTTTCTAGTGTCAGCACAAGATTTAAGCCTGCCATTGCAACAACAGATCATCGATGCCGTTAACAACCAGCGCCCGTTGCGCATCATCGGAGGCAACAGCAAAGATTTTTATGGCGGCGCTTGCACAGCCGAAGACACCCTGCTGACCAGCGCGCATTGCGGTGTGATCGACTACCAACCCAGCGAACTGGTAATTACCGCCCGCAGCGGCACCTCACTGGCCGCCATCAACCAACTGCTGGCCGAACAACGGCAAATGCTGGCATTCGAGCCGCCGCATTTTGGGCCTGGCGCAACCCTGGGAGGCACTATCGCCTGCGGACTGTCCGGTCCACGGCGAGCGTTTGCCGGCAGCGCCCGCGACTTCGTGCTGGGCTGCAAAATCATTAACGGCAACGGCGAAATCCTCAGTTTTGGTGGCCAAGTGATGAAAAATGTCGCTGGCTTTGATGTGTCGCGACTGATGACCGGCGCACTCGGCACACTGGGCCTGCTGCTGGAAATATCGCTGCGTGTCTTGCCGATGCCGGAAACCGAACTGACGCTGGCATATCCACTCAGCACCGACAGTGCCTTGCAGCAAATGCTCACACTGGCGCAAAAACCCTGGCCGTTATCGGCTATGGCTTATGACGGTCAGTATCTGCGGATACGTTTGTCGGGCGCCGAAACCGCAGTGCTGGCAGCAGCGCGGCAGCTGGGCGGCGATATTGATGGTGAAGGCGATCAGTTCTGGTTACAACTGCGTGAACAGCAGCTCGGCTATTTTCAGCACAGCGGCGATCTGTGGCGTCTGAGTCTGGCGCCGGCGGCGCGTTTGCCGGCGCTCGATCCACATTGTCTGATCGACTGGGGCGGCGCACTGCGCTGGCTGAAAACCGATACTGCGGCGGCCAGCATTCATGACAGTATCGGTGCCTGCGGCGGTCATGCGCTTTGTTTTAAAGGCACCGGGCCAAACCGGTCGCTGCGGCTGGCTCCGGCATTACAGGCGATTCAGCAGCAACTGCGTCTGGCTTTCGATCCGCAGCGCATTTTCAATCCTGGCCGGTTACCGTTCTGATCCTAAAGGCTTATGCAAACTCAACTCGCAGATTTTCTCAATGACACTGAAAGCGGCCGGGAAATCGAAACCTTGTTGCGCAGTTGCGTACACTGCGGTTTTTGCAATGCGACCTGTCCGACCTATCAGTTGCTCGGCGATGAACTGGACGGCCCGCGTGGGCGGATTTACCTGATCAAACAGCTGGCAGAAGGTGACACTGTCAGTCAGCAGACGCTGAATCATCTGGATCGCTGCCTGAACTGCGGCTCCTGCGAAACCACTTGTCCATCATCGATGCAGTATCGGCGTTTGCTGGATATTGGTCGTGAGCTTGCCGAACGAGGTCTGACACGGCCCTGGTGGCAGCGTTTACAACGTAAACTGTTGCTGTTCAGTCTACCGTATCCGTCTCGTATCGCGGCAATCATCGGCCTGGGACGCTTGCTGCGTCCACTGTTGCCACCAACCCTGAAAGCCAAATTGCCAGCCAGAAGCGCCGCCGAACAATGGCCGGCCCACCAACATTCGCGTCGGATGCTGATAATGGAGGGGTGTGTACAACCGGCATTGGCGCCCCGAATCAATCTGGCCACTGCGCAGGTACTGGACCGGCTGGGGATTAGTCTGCTGCCGGTTGCCAATTGCTGTGGTGCGCTGCCTTATCATCTGAATGACTCAACCGGCGGACTGACGATGATGCGACAGATGATCGACGCCTGCTGGCCGCAAATCGAAGCCGGTGCAGAAGCGATTGTGTCGACCGCCAGCGGCTGTGGCGTCACGCTTAAAGATTACGGCAGACTGTTACAGGATGATAGCGAATACGCCGCCAAAGCCGCCCGCTTCAGTGCGCTGTGTCGGGATTTGAGTGAAATCATCGCCGCCGAACAGTTATCGGTGCTGCAACCGCTGAAACGCAAAATTGCCTTTCACGCGCCCTGCTCCCTGCAACACGGACAACAGTTGCCCGGCCTAGTGGAAAACTTGCTGACTGATCTGGGGTTTGAACTGACTGCGGTAGCCGACAGCCATCTCTGCTGCGGGTCAGCCGGTAGTTATTCGCTATTACAGCCGGAGCTGTCAGGCCGCTTACAAAAGGCCAGAATTAGGGCTTTACAGGCGCAACAACCGGAATTGATTGCAACCGCCAATATCGGTTGCTGGTTACAATTACAGGAAAAAGCCAGCGTACCGGTTGTACACTGGATCGAGTTGCTGGTTTAGCGATTCGCCAAACCAGACTGACAAGGTAAGTTATGAGATTTGTATTACTTTCCGGCAGCATTTTCTTAACAAGCTGCACTTCCCAAACCGAGGACTACTATGAGCAAAACCGATAAAATCCTGAGCAAAGGCCAGAAACTGTATGAAGATGGTTCTTACATTCTGTTATGGACCAAGTTTTTCGGCCTGAGCATTCTGGCGCTGACGTCTTATTACGTCTATGTCAAAAAGAAGAAATCGCTGATCAAACTCAACGGCAAGGAAAAAACGTTTCTGATGAGCATTACCTTTTATCTGACCAAAGAATTTGGTGTGCCTCCCAAAGCCGTGATTCACGCCACCACCTTGTTCAAAGATGTGGCAAACGCTATGGCCGACCGGGGCGGCCCGGCCTGGCAAAAGTTCTTTGCCGTCAACGCCAAAGAAAAAGCGCAGACTTATGTCCAGCAAGCGCGCAATTTCGGTAAAAAAAGCAAATACTAAAAGCTAAAAGTATCAATAACCTTGGAATCGCGCTAATTCTGGCGCGATTCACTACCCTCAACCACCGTCGATCGCCAATTCCCATTCCGAGGCCAGCCAGGCAAACACTATAGATGGCTGGTGTAATCTGTTTCTGACGCAACAGCATTTTTTAGATGCGCGGGTAAGCTTCGAAAATAGCTGGCGTCTCGCTATTTTTTCCGCTGCAAGCAATTTTGATTTTGTGATTATTTGTCAAAAAAATCACAAAAATATAGCTTTATTTGCACATCAAAAAAAATGACAACCTATGGTTATAAAAAAAATACAAATGACAACTTTAAGTTGTCTTATAAGTCATGCATAAAATTACATATCAGGCTTTTAATGTAGAATGAATGACTTTTTTTTAATTTTTTTCTT
>CAIUWU010000005.1 GCA_903902945.1 uncultured Pseudomonadota bacterium | reverse complement strand
TTATTGTTTTTATATTCTTCTATTAATACAAGCCCAGGCCCAGTTATATTTTTCAGTATTTCCTCTGGATTACAAGTATCAATATCTTTGTTTGTATTGTTACTCAGAACAACGCACTTATCTTCTAAAAACTCGCTAAGCAAATCTTTTTTAGCCAATGTCACCTCTGAATATGACAATAACAACATTAAAAACACAAATAAAAATTTACCCATATAAATGTCCATATAATTAATAATTTCGCCTTCATTTTAGCGTAAAAAATACTGTCTGTCAGCTAGTCTGGACATAGTTGCTTGATTGCAAGACCTGACCCCGGCTTTTTGCGAGCTTCATTGATTCGGCAGAATCTGAAGTTGAAAAATAAAAAAAACTAGGGGCTGTTGCCATTTTGCCATTATCCCCTTGAAATTCAATTATTCTGTCGCCTGGAATGTTTTTTTCAATCAAAAAAACATAACCACTTATGCCGCGACACCTGTTTACGGATGAACATTGGACTAAATTCAAAGCCATCATGTTGAGCTTTGGAATCTATGACAAACCGACGCTTCGGCAAACGGTAGAAGGGATATATTATCGGCTGCGAGTAGGCTGTCCTTGGCGAGACTTACCAGCAGACTTTGGCAAATGGAATGCCGTATACAAACGTTTCAATGCCTGGTCACTTCAGGAAAAACTGATGGCTATCTTCCAAGCATTGGTGGTTCAACCGGATCTGGAATGGATTTTTATTGATGGCAGTATTATGAAAGCGCATCAACATAGTAGTGGTGCGGCAAACGCGCAGGAAACGGCAATAGGGAAATCGGTGCCAGGCAACACGACTAAAATCCATATGGCCGTTGACGCCTGTGGGCTTCCCATCCGCTTCTCGGTAACCGGTGGTGAAGTGCATGACTGCAAAGAGGCGCCGGAATTAGTGGCCAAATTGCCTCTGGCTGTCTACATGATTGCCGACAAAGGCTATGATAGTGAGCCATTACGGCTGCAAATACGAGATCAAGGTGCTGTGCCAATCATTCCAAGAAAACAGAATTCAACCGTCGGTAACGATAATATGGATTGGTGCCTCTACAAATATCGCCACCTCGTTGAAAACGTGTTTGCGCGGCTCAAACATTTCAGGGCCGTCGCTACCCGATATGATAAATTAAAACGCAATTTTGAAAGCGTCATCGCTTTGGCTTGCGCTTTCATTTGGTTACCCATGTAAAACGGCAACAGCCCCTAGTGAAATCAATGGTGGATTTCACGAAATATGCACCTATTTCCAGCCGCCGTCATATTCATCCCAATAACGTCCTGTTGATGCGCTTCTTGATTAAACGCGCGGAAACCGGACTTGCCTTGTATCACCCAGGGCATTCATCAGTACCGAAATCACTGGTTTTATTTACTTGCTGCCCGGCTATAGCACTCTCGAACGCTACATAGCCACTGACTGAATCGATACGTTCATTCCGAGGAGTCTGATTCAACAGCACCGAAGCGGTACAATGGGCGCTCTTGGCCGTTGCCACCTAAGTAGACCGACGAAAAATTTCGATCGTCTCCACCTAATACTTT
>CAIUWU010000004.1 GCA_903902945.1 uncultured Pseudomonadota bacterium | reverse complement strand
GATAATATTCATATTGATATCGAGGGTAATTTAATTACTATTCGCGCCCAACTTAATCAGCTCGACAGCGAAAATAAAGATGAAATAACCATCCGCACCGAGCGCTATTATGGTGAGATTTCCCGCAGCTTTCAGTTGGCAGCCGAGATAGATCAACAGAGTAGCAAGGCCAAGTATGAAATGGTGTTTTGATATTGAATCTGGTCAAGAAAGCCAAAACGGGTGGTAAGCGGCTAACTATCGAATAAATGGCGCGATTAAAAATCTTGATAAGCCCGGCTTGCCGGGCTTATTTTTTGATATTTAAAGTAGTATTTCATTAAATGTAATAATAATTTTTTGAATATGCTGTATTGATCGACACAATAAAACATACAATTACTAATGTTGTATTCTGTAATTTTTATTCATGATTCGTTTATAGGACGCTGCAAGCGATCGGATCATCGACATTATTTATTGATTTTTCATCCAAAACTGCATGCATAACCAAGCCATAGCTTATGATGATCAGAGACCACTAAGGGTGTTGGTTGTCGAAGATAACCCGGTTTTTCAGCAATTGATCTGCTCGGCGATTAAAAAGTATACCCAGGCAAGTCTGATCTTTAGTTTTGATACCGGTAGCTGTGCGCTCGACATGCTGCAACAAACCGATGTTCAGTTTGATCTGGTGCTGGTTGATCTCGGATTGCCGGATATGGATGGCGTCGAGGTAATTGGTCAGGTTGCCCACTATTTTCCCGAGATTCCCATTATGGTGATTTCGACCTTGGCCAGCGATCATTTGGTGCTGGCTGCGATACGTGCGGGTGCCAAAGGTTATTTTCTCAAATCCAATTCGTCGGATTCGATTAGCGTTGCTATCTGTGATGTCCTGAATGGCAATTATCCCATCAGTCCAAGTCTGGCCCGGATCTTGTTCAAATTAGCCGGTTTTCCGGGAATGCAGGACTTGAGTAGCCAGTCAAAAAGCGTTCATCTGTCGCCTCGCGAAACCGAAACTCTCAGATTGATTTCATGTGGCTATAGCTACAAAGAAGTGGCCGAGCAGATGGGGGTTGCACTGTCTACCGTACAGTATTACGTCAGGATTATTTACCGTAAGCTCGATTCCAATAATCAAATGCAGGCAGTCAGTAAGGCCCGGGATGCCGGTTTAATTTGAATTTTTAAGGTATGTTTAAATCGATAAGGAAATTGAGCTGCGGCCACTGTTGCTTAATTGTCTGGCTGTCATTACTGATGGTGGACGTGGCGTTCTCGCAGCAAGCTGATCATCAGACTAAGCGGGTTGTGCTGAGTGATGCCGAACTGATTAGCCTGCAAGGATCGCGACCAGTCGAGTTGCCACACATTCTGTCGGCAGATGATTTTGCGGCTGGTGGCAGTCTGGTACGTTACCGTGCTGAGCTTGATTTAGCGGTCAAACCTGAAATGCCGCTCGCTATTCTGGTCGGCAAAGTCAGTTTATCGGCGCGACTTTATGTTAACGGCCAGTATGCGGGTGCCTGTGAGTTGGGCGCCTTAGAGCAGATACGTTGTCTGCATAAACCGACATTATTTGTAATTCCGCCGCTTTTCTGGCGCGTCGGTCGAAATCAGCTTGAGTTTGAAGTGTATGCCAATGATAGACAGCTGAATGGTTTGTCACCTCTGCAGATTGGTGATGCCAACCAGCTTGATCTTGATGAGTATCGGCCACGGTTATGGTGGCAGGTCAGTTTGGTGGAATATCTGATGTGGATTTCACTGGCCTTTGGTGGGTTAGGTTTGCTGGTAGGGCTGGTGCTAAAGCAGGATTCGATATATTTCTGGTTCGGCTTGACCAGTCTTAGCAATGCTGTCAGTTGTCTTAACGCAATTATCAGTCGGCCGTTGATCAATATCGAATGGTTCAGCTGGCTGGTGTTTACCAGTCGCTTTGTTTCGGTTGTCTTATTCTTATTGATGCTGTTGACGTTTTTTGATAAAGCCAAGCCATGGATTAAACGCTCAGTAATGACTTATGCGATGGTGGGGGCGGTTTTGATCTGGCTGACCGGTAATTCGCGTACGCTAGTTGAGGCCTTGTATATCCCGTGCCTGATTGGTGCTTTGATCATGCCAGGGATGATGGTGTATTGGACCACGCAGACCCGCCAGCCAAGTCAGATTACTCTGACGCTGGCGGTATTGTTGGTTTCGGTAGCCTCGATATTCGACTGGTCGCGCTTATTGGGACGTTCAAGCTTGGAAGGGGTGTATTTTATTCAGTATGCCTACAGCGGTACCCTGGTAGTCGTTGGCGGCTTATTGGTGCAGTTTTTGGTGAATTCGCTGCTTGAGTCCCGGGAGCTGAGTCAGAAGCTTGAGTTACGGGTTGCTGAACGTACCGCCGATCTTGAGCGGGCTCATCAGCATTTACTGTCGGTTGAAACCGAACACTCGCGCAGCAAGGAGCGGGAACGGTTGGTGCGCGACATGCACGATGGCTTTGGATCGCAACTGGTTACTGCCCGGTTGATGGCCGAGCAAGGGCAAATGACTTCGAGTCAGCTCGGTCAGGTGATTGATGAGTGCATTGCCGATCTCTATCTGGTAATCGATTCGTTAGCCAGTGATGTCATTACTCTGGATAGTGCGCTTGCCAATTTTCGCTATCGGATCGAACAACGCATGCTGGGTAAGGCGATTCAGTTGCATTGGCGGTTTCAGTTTGATGGCGACGTGCCAGCGCTTCCGCCTCATTCGGTATTGCAAATTCTCCGCATTCTGCAGGAAGCACTGAATAATATTTATAAACATGCCCACGCCAGCCATATCTGGTTTGATTTTGAGTATTGCGCGGCAAGCGGCAGATTGCGATTACAGGTTGCGGATGATGGCATTGGTCTGCCGTCGATGGCTAATGCGCGGCGTGGACGCGGTTTGAACAATATGACGCAGCGCGCCCGTGAAATCGATGCCCAGTTAGTTATTGCTAATCGTGATCTGCAATCTGGCAGCCTGCTGCAATTAACCATGATCCTGAAACATGAGCTGTCATGAGTTTTAAGCACAGGCAGGTAAATTGCAAGCTGCCGAGCATTGAGGATCGTCAGCGTCATGGTTTGGATCGACCGGCATATCGGCGGCTATTTTCGATCAGGCCAATCTCCCTGCTGACGCTGGCTTTAACCAGTCCACGATTATATGCAGAGCAGGCGCTGGTGTTACCGGTGCTTGAGGTTAGTGAGTCGAATCAGTCGGGCGGTTTTGAGACGGCCGGTCAGACAACCGCTCTGGCCCGCAGTGATCTGGATGCGGCGAATTATTCAGATTGGAATCAGGTGCTGCGTAATTTGCCTGGCGTCGTCATCAATCAGTCCAATGGCAGTAACGCATCAGGCTTGTCATTTCGAGGCGCACCCGGCGGTGTGGGGTTGTTGACATTGGATGGGGTGCCGTTATTCAGCTCATTCACCAGCTTTGTCGCCCTGAGTCACTTTCCGTTGGATTTTTTCGAAAACGCCCGCCTGGAACGTGGGGTCGCAGAAAAATATGACGGTAGTCGTACCTTGGGAGGTTCTCTGAAACTTCACTCGCGGCAACTGCAAGCGGATCGGGGCTTTTGGCGCAGCGAGGCTGGTAGTTATGGCACGCTACATAATAATCTCGGTTTCGGTGAGGCCAATGCCGCCGGGCATTTTTCAGTTTTTGGTGGCAGAACGGATATTCTTGAAGGGCTTAGTCAGGCGCAACCGGAAAATGCCGAGCGTGATAACTTTCATATGAATAATGGCTTATTGCGCTGGGATCACAATCTT
>CAIUWU010000003.1 GCA_903902945.1 uncultured Pseudomonadota bacterium | reverse complement strand
TCCTTCATTTAAAGCTGGTAAATCCTTAAAAGATAGTGTAAACTGATGCTTCTTTAGTCGGGTGCTTAGCTCAGCTGGGAGAGCATCGCCCTTACAAGGCGAGGGTCGGGGGTTCGAACCCCTCAGCACCCACCAGACTTTTGGAGCGGTAGTTCAGTTGGTTAGAATACCGGCCTGTCACGCCGGGGGTCGCGGGTTCGAGCCCCGTCCGCTCCGCCAAAACAGAAACCTCGGGCCGAATGGTTCGAGGTTTTTTTTTGCTTGCTTGTTTTGTTACCTGAGAATCAGGTCTTATCTGTTTAAGGACAGGATTTATGCTATTAGAGATTAGAGAAAAGGTGCATGGTTTATTTGCATCCATCATTTTAGTATTCATTTGTGTGCTGTTTGGTTTATGGGGCATACAGAATTATTTGGGTGGAGGGAAAGAAGCCGCCTTGGTCACTGTTGGTGATAAAGAGTTTTTTCAGCGCGATGTTACTCAGGCATATCAGCAATATGCCCAGAATTTGGCTGGAATGAAATTTGATGAAGAAAGTATCAAAAAGCAGGCAATTGAAAAATTAGTAAGCGATGAGGTATTGCTGCAGCATGTTCAAAGCCAGAAACTGGCAGTCAGTGATAATGTTGCAAGGGATTTCATTCAAGGTCTCGAGTACTTTCAGAAAGACGGTAAATTCGACAAAAACCAGTATCAAACCTTGCTGAGTTCGCAAGGAATGTCCTCTGATGAATTTGTTGAAAGAATTAAAAAGGCACTGGTTATGGAACAATTCCAGAAAACCATCGTTGACAGTGCTTTTGTCACACCGGTTGAAGTAAGCAATTACTTTAAAATCCAGAATCAGCAACGTGATCTGGAATACGTCACGATTCCGGTCGCTGCCAGTAGTCAGCAACCTGCAGATGAAGAAGTTAATAGTTACTATCAACAGCACCAGGATAGCTATCAAACCGAAGAGCAGGTCTCTATCAATTATGTTGAGCTTTCTCTGGATAAATTGGCTGCCGAAGTCAAGCCAACTGAAGAGCAGCTGAAAGCCTATTATCAAGAGCAGAAAGCGCAGTTCACCAGTAAAGAGCGTAGACGTATCAGTCATATTTTGTTTGCATTCAGCAAAGACCCGTCTGCTGATCAGCTCGCACTTGCCAAAGCACAGCAGGCTAAACAGGCGTTAAAAACCAAAGACTTTGCTGCGCTTGCTTCTGAAGTGTCGGATGACAAATTGACCGCTAAAAAAGGCGGAGATCTTGGGCTGTTTAATGTCGGTGTGATGGAAAAAGCATTTGAGGAAGCAGCCAGCAATCTTAAATTGGGTGAAGTATCCGAACCGGTAAAATCGGCCTTTGGTTACCATCTGATTAAAGTGACAGAGTTAACCAGTGGCGAAGAAAAGCCTTATGAAGCGGTTAAAGCAGAATTGACCAAGGCGTATCAAAAAGCCCAGGCTGAAAGTCAGTTCAGTGCTTTGGGTGAGAAATTGGCTCAGGTCAGTTACGAAAATCCTGACAATCTTGAAGCAACTGCAAACGTGTTGGGTGGCGAAATCAGTAAAACTGGCTGGTTCACTCGTAATCAGGGGCAGGGTATTGCTGCTGACGAAAAAGTCCGCCTGGCCGCATTTTCTGAGGAAGTGTTAAAAGGCAACAACAGCGAACCGGTTGAGATTGGTAGCGATAAGCTGGTTGTCTTGCGCATGCAGGCGCATCAGCCGTCAGCCACCAAACCACTGAACGAAGTGAAAGCGCAGGTGATCGCGGCTATTCAACACGATAAAGCACAACAGGCAGCTGCCAATTTGGCTAACCAGATTCAGACCGAATTGAACGCCGGCAAGCCTATCGCCCAGGTGGCGGACGCTTTTCATTTAGCGGTTAAAAAAGTCAACGGTCTGGTCAGAACCGCTAATGATTTGCCAGCTAATATCCGTCAGGCAGTATTCAGAGCACCTAAACCTAAAGCCGGTCAGTCAAGTATCGTGGTGGTAGATGATCTGGCAGGCGGTAAAATTGTTGCCAATATCACCAAAGTTACCGAAGGTGGAATGACCGATGCCGATAAAACCAAGCAGGCGGCTATCGAGAAGAATATGGCCACTGCATTTGGTCGTAGTCAGTTCGAAGCTGTGATGAGTGCTTTGCAAGCCAAAGCGGATATCAGCATCAAAACGGTTAAACCATAAACGGGCATTTATGCAGATAATAAAAAGGGAGCATTAAGCTCCCTTTTTTTGACGGGATAAAAGTCGGATTAGCTGGCAGCCAAGCCGGCAATGTTATAACCGCAGTCTACATAAGTGATTTCACCCGTCACGCCTGATGCCAGATCAGAGCACATAAAGGCAGCGACATTACCTACTTCTTCAATGGTGACATTGCGTTTCAAAGGGGCGGTATCGGCAGCTTTGCTCAGCATCGATTTGAAGTTGTTAATTCCTGAAGCCGCCAAGGTTCTGATCGGGCCGGCTGATACGGCATTAACGCGGGTGCCTTCTGCACCTAAAGCAACCGCCATATAGCGCACATTGGCTTCCAGGCTGGCTTTGGCCACACCCATGACGTTGTAATTTGGAATCGCCCGTTCTGCGCCCAGATAACTCAAGGTCAATAAAGAGCCATTGCGGCCTGCCATCATTTTGCGGCCAGCTTTGGCCAGCGCAGTAAAGCTGTAAGAGCTGATATCGTGGGCAATCGAGAAATTTTCACGGGTAGTGGCTTCTACATAGTCACCGTCCAGTGCCTCGCGGGGCGCATAAGCAACCGAGTGCACGATGCAATCCAGACCGTCCCAGTGTTTAGCCAGTTCCACAAAAACGTTTTCGATATGCGCGTCATTGCCAACATCCAGTTCCATGGTAATGTTCGAACCGCATTCGGCGGCCATTTCTTCTACCCGGCTTTTTAACTTATCATTTTGATAACTGAAAGCGAGTTCGGCGCCTTCGCGGTGCATGGCCTGAGCGATACCCCAGGCAATAGAGCGATTGCTAGCCAGGCCGACAATCAGCACCCGTTTACCTTGCATGAAACCCATTAGAATTTACCTCTTTGATTAGATTGGCTTGTTGTAAAATGGCGGCCAGTATCTATGACCCACCTAATGATGTCCAGCACTTTGTCAGCCCTTAAAAGTTCAATTTTGATCATTACACTGTCAGCTGTTTTGCAGACCGGCTGCGATGTGTCGCCGTTTAATAACCCCTATCCGGCAACTGATGTTGGAGAGCCGATATTATATGCCGCCTTTGCCGAGCGGCCTAAGCATCTTGATCCAGCGGTAGCGTATAGCAGTGATGAATACGGCTTTATCGGTCAGATTTATGAGCCGCCGCTGCAATATCATTATCTGAAAAGGCCATATCAGTTGCAGCCATTGACGGCAACCGATATGCCCGCCTTGCATTATCTGGATAAAAACCATCAGCCTTTGCCGGATCATGCCCCTGAGGCGCAAATTGCCTTTAGTGAATATACGATAACCATCAGGCCGGGGATTCGCTATCAGCCGCATCCGGCATTTACCCAGGATATGCCGGGACATTATCTGTATCACCAGTTAACCGACCAGCAACTCAGTGCGATTAATACCCTGACCGATTTTGCCGATCCGCAAACTCGTGAGCTGGTGGCTGAGGATTATGTTTACCAGATCAAGCGTTTGGCGTTTCCTAAAGTGCAGTCGCCGATTGCTGAACTGATGGCTGGTTATATCGAGGGTTTTGCCGATTTTTCGGTGCAGACTGCTAAGTTGGATATTCGCGAATTAAACCACCAGCACTTGGCTGGTGTCGAAGCCGTTAGCCGTTATCAGTACAAAATCCGCCTAAAAGGCCTGTATCCGCAATTCCAGTTCTGGCTGGCGATGCCGTTTTTTGCTCCTATGCCGTGGGAAGCGGATGTGTTCTATGCCCAGCCGGCATTGAAAAACAAAAATATCAGTCTGGACTGGTTTCCGGTCGGTACCGGGCCGTATTTTTTGGAAGAAAACAATCCCAACCGACGGATGGTGTTAAGCAAAAATCCTAATTACCACTCAGATTTTTATCCCGCCGAGGGTGATCCCGGCGATAGGGAAATGGGCTGGCTGGATGATGCCGGTAAAGCGTTGCCTCTGGTGGATAAGGTGGTCTATACCCTCGAAAAAGAGACGATTCCGTATTGGGCAAAATTTTTACAAGGCTATTACGATTCTTCCGGTATTGCTTCTGACAGTTTTGATCAGGCAATCCAGTTTTCTGGCACCGGTGATCCGCAGCTGACGCCTTCGATGCAGGACAAGCAGATCCAGTTACAAACCTCGGTATCGGCCTCAGTGTTTTATATGGGCTTTAATATGCTCGATAACGTGGTAGGCGGCGATTCCGAACGCGCCAGAAAATTAAGGCAGGCGATTTCGATTGCTGTCGATTACGAAGAATTTATTGCCATTTTTGCCAATGGTCGCGGTGTGGCTGCGCAGGGCGCCTTGCCGCCGGGTATTTTCGGTTATCAGGATGGCGAGAAAGGCATCAATCCGGTGGTTTATGATTGGCGGCAAGGCCAGCCGCAACGTAAATCGCTACAGGAGGCCAAGCGTCTGCTTAACGAAGCGGGATATCCGAATGGTATCGATCCTAAAACCGGCGAGGCCTTGCTGCTGTATTTTGATACTACCGCCGTCGGCACCGATGACCGGGCTTTGATGAACTGGTACCGCAAACAGTTTGAAAAACTCGGCATTCAGCTGGTGATTCGCGGTACAGATTACAACCGTTTCCAGGAAAAAATGCGTACCGGCGCCGAACAGATTTTTGTCTGGGGCTGGAATGCCGATTACCCGGATCCGGAGAACTTTTTCTTTCTGCTGTATGGCCCTAATTCCAAAGTCGGTCAGGGTGGCGAGAATGCCGGCAATTACGCTAATCCCCAGTTTGACCGGCTGTTCGAGCAAATGCGCAATATGCCGAACGGTCCGGCCAGGCAGCAGATCATCGACCAGATGCAAGCCTTGGTTCGTCAGGATGCGCCGTGGCTATTCGGTTATTATCCAAAAGATTTTGCCCTGTATCAGAGCTGGTACAAAAATCTCAAGCCAGCGCGGATGATAGTCAATCGTTTGAAATATGGCCGGATCGAAGTGGCCAAGCGCGAGCAGTTGCGTCGCCAGTGGAACCAGCCGCTCTTCTGGCCGCTGGGTTTGTTATTGCTGGTGCTGGCTGGATTGCTATGGCCTTTGTTGCGCAGTTACCGCCGTCGGCAGCAGGAGACCTCGTTATGATGCAATACATCATTCGCCGTTTGTTATACGCAGTGCCGTTGCTGATGGCGGTTAATGTGCTGACCTTTGTGCTGTTTTTTGTCGTCAACAGTCCCGATGACATGGCCAGAATGCAGTTGGGTCAGAAACGGGTCAGCGAACAGGCGATTGCTAACTGGAAACATCAGCATGGTTACGATTTGCCGTTGTTGCTGAACGATCAGCAGACCGGCTTCAAACAAATCAGTGAAACAATTTTCTACCAAAAATCAGTTAATTTGTTCTGGTTCGATTTCGGTATTTCCGATAGCGGCCGCAATATTGGTGCCGACATTCAGCAGCGGATGTGGCCCAGTCTGGTGTTGGCGCTGCCGTCATTGCTGGTGGGCTTACTGGTCAATATTACCCTGGCCTTGCTGATTGTCTTGTTCCGCAATAGCCGGTTTGAACTAATGGCCAATGTGGCTCTGGTGATGTTGATGTCGATTTCCTCACTGTTTTATATCATCGCCGGTCAGTTTCTGATTGCCAGACTGCTGCGCTGGGTGCCGATTTCCGGCTATGACTCCGGCTGGGCGGCAAGCAAATTTCTGATTTTGCCGGTGATGATCAGTGTGCTGGCCGGTATTGGGTCGGGTGTACGCTGGTATCGCAGCTTGTTTTTGGAAGAGGTGGAAAAGGATTATGTGCGTACCGCCCGTGCCAAAGGCCTCAATGAAACTCAGGTGATGTTTGGGCATGTTCTCAAAAACGCCATGATTCCGATTCTGACCGGTGTGGTGGTAGTGTTGCCATTGTTATTCATGGGCAGCCTGATCATGGAGTCGTTTTTCAGTATTCCGGGATTGGGCAGTTATACGATCGATGCCATCAACCGTCAGGATTTTGCCATTGTGCGCTCGATGGTGTTTCTGGGTTCAGTGCTGTACATATTCGGCCTGTTGCTGACTGATATTTCTTACACCTTGGTTGATCCGCGGGTGAGGTTAAACTGATGCTAGTGTTATGGACTGATGCCCTGATTTATCTGTTATTGCTGGCTTCGCTGTTACTGGTGTGGTATCTGGCTTCTCAGCGCCATTTGCGGCGACCTTTAGCTAGCTTGACGGCTAGTCCGGTGGCAATGGCTTGTTTGACGCTGTTGTTGGGATTTGCCGGTATCGGATTGCTGGATTCGATTCATTTCAAAGATCAGCAAAGTCGCAGTAACGAAGTCATCAGCCTGCTGGATAAAGGCTGTGACGCAATGCGCCATCACGGCGAGAAAACTTACTCGGCGCCGTTTGCGGCTTATGCCTATGGTAAAGAAACCATTACCCGAGCCGATGGTTCTAGCTATTGGGATTATCCGCGCCTGCAATACGGTGCCGCGCACCTGGATGATCCGGAACAGCAATGGTTGGGTGATGTGGCCCAGAAAGCCGGACTGGCGCTAGTGCAGAGTGGATTGGTGGTGGTCTTGTTGGCTGGGTTGCTGATAAAAATCGGCCCGCGCCAGCTTTGGCAGTCGGCCAGTGCTAAAGCAGTCTGGCTGACACTGTTGTTGATGGTTTGCACCGGATACAGTCTGTGGATTTTGTCCGAGGATTACCATGTGTTGGGTACCGATAAAGTTGGCGAAGATGTGTTTTATCAAGCCTTGAAGAGTATTCGTACCGGTTTGGTGATCGGCTGTCTGACTACGCTGGTAATGCTGCCGCTGGCGGTATTATTCGGTATTCTGGCCGGGTTTTTTAAGGGCTGGATCGATGATCTGATTCAGTTTATTTACACCACGCTCAACTCGATTCCCAGTGTGCTGCTGATTGCAGCGTCGATTCTGATGGTGCAGGTCTACATGGCCAATCACGGCGAGGATTTTAATAATCTGCTGGTCCGCGCCGATATGCGGTTGCTGTTTTTATGTCTGATTTTGGGGGTGACCAGTTGGACCGGATTGTGCCGTTTGCTGCGAGCCGAAACTCTGAAGTTACGGGAAATGGAATATGTGCTGGCGGCGCAGACGCTGGGCGTCAAACCGGCCATGATCCTGTTTCGACATATCCTGCCTAATGTGATGCACATCGTGCTGATTTCGGTAGTGCTGGATTTCAGCTCCCTGGTGCTGGCCGAAGCGGCGTTATCTTATATCAATATCGGTGTCGATCCGACCACCCACAGCTGGGGCAATATGATTAACAGTGCCAGACTGGAAATGGCCCGTGAACCGCTGGTCTGGTGGCCACTGACTGCGGCATTTGGTTTTATGTTTGCGCTGGTGCTGGCGGCTAATCTGTTTGCCGACAAGGTCAGAGATGCCTTTGATCCTCGGAGTAATCAAAATGATTGAAGCTTTACTGGAAGTCAATGATCTGACGGTCAGGTTTGCTGATAAGGTCGTGGTCGATGCCATCGATTTAGCAATTATGCCCGGAGAAACCTTCGCGCTGGTTGGTGAATCGGGCTCGGGTAAGTCGCTGACGGCGCTGGCGGTGATGCGGCTATTGCCTGTCAAAGCAGTTATGAGCGCCGGTCAGATCAGGCTGGGCGACCAAGATTTGCGACAGCAGTCAGAAAGCGCTTTTTGCCGGGTGCGTGGTCGGCGGATCGGTTTTGTGTTCCAAGATCCCATGTCTTCGCTGAATCCGGTGATGACGATTGGTGAGCAAATAGCCGAAGTGTTG
>CAIUWU010000002.1 GCA_903902945.1 uncultured Pseudomonadota bacterium | reverse complement strand
GCTAAGCCATCGCTGCCAAAGCCAAATGCATTTTTGTCTGCATAATCCAAGCGCATATTAGGTCTTAAATTTAACCATTTGGTAGGTTTGTAGCTTAAGCCTGCGGTCAGAGCGTAATAGGTGTTTGGTCCTGGTCCGCCAGACATCGATCCAACTGTACAGGTGGCGCCTGCGGCATTGTAGCCATTATTTCCAGCAGCAAAGCATCTGCCTGCATTGGCAACACGATAACCATCCTGGTCTCTGAACCACTCACCACGTAATCCAGCGGAAAGCTTGTCATTAATGTCGTAAAAAATGTAAGAGTTGATGCCGTACCATTCGACAGTTTTAGCTTCGCCATTTACTAAAACACCTTGAGCAAAACCATGGTCGTGCTGCAAAACCAAGTGGGTTTTATCATTCAGATTATGTTTACCAACAATGCTGTAGATTCCCCAGTTATTACTATTGTTTTCAGCTGTCGGTCCGATAGTGCCTGATGCATTCAAAGACGTGCCGGCGTCATCACTAGTCCAGGTGGCTCCACCCAGGAAATCCCAGTTACCATTATTTCTGTTGAAGTTACCGTCCCAGCCGCCAGTGCCGCTACCGGTAACAGCACCGGCAAAGGCGCTCCAGTTGCTGTTGAAAGCATAGGTGCCATACGCGCCGGTGTGAGTAAACGGTTCACCGTATTGCATGGTGTAAGGCTTGGTGACTAGGAAGTTATCGGGTGAAGTGACGACTTCATAGCCAATCGGGGTGTAGAAATGACCGGCTTTTACATCGATGCCATTGCCGATTGGGAGGTTGAATTCTGCATAAGCATTGGGAATCGCGAGGTTGTAAGTTTGATCGCCAAGTAAATGTAAGTCCCAATCGCCTCTTTGCTGAGCAACGCCGGCGACGCTGAGAGGGCCATTGCCATAAGCTTGAGTAAAAATCGCATCCGAACCATACATGACATCTACGCGACCGCCCCAATCGAAGCTGTCACCGCTTACATTGATGGCTTTTTGCAGATAAAGATTGAATTGGTTCAATTGGAATTGACCATCTTTATCCTGGAAAGTGATTGGCCCGTTATATCCGTTGCTAGTTGCATTAGCGTTTGCACTGACACTCGCTTCAGCCCAGCCGCCAAATTTCAGGTTGTTGTTCTTCATGAAGCTTTTTTCATTAGGATCAATGCCAAGAGCACCTAATAAACCAGAGGCGTCCTGCCAGTTGTCGGCATTAACGCCGGTTGAGCTTAATAAAAGCAAGCCTGCTGCGCATGAGCGGGAAAAGGCTTTCGAATGTTTCATAAGATTTCCTCGTTTCGGTTATTGCTGTTTTATAAAAAGCACAAACCATGCCAGTTACGATTTGTTACAAATCAACAACATAGCGTTGCTGATTTGCTATATCGGCGCACCATGCTGAAGCAATTATGATTTTTCGCACCAGGTCGGCGCGTTTTTGGCTGTCGAGCGGGAAGAAAAAAGCGGAATTAAAAAATTGAATATCGATAGTCGCAAAAATGGCTGAGCGCTCCGAGACTAGAATTCGTCCTTAAATGGTGCGGCTGCTGACTGGTCGCACCATTCAAGTGCGAATAAATGGGGCTTACATAGTCTCAAATCTGTAAATCGCATTAAATCAAGGCGATAAAAAACTGGCACATATCCTGCTTTACTGTTGTTGGTAATTTTCTAACTCCAGTGTTGAGGTATTTAAGATGAAGTTAATAACAGCGGTAGTTAAGCCTTTTAAGCTTGACGATGTGAGGGAAGCGTTATCTGAAATCGGTGTTTCCGGTGTGACTGTGACCGAAGTCAAAGGATTTGGTCGTCAGAAAGGTCATACCGAGCTCTACCGTGGTGCTGAATATGTGGTGGACTTTTTGCCTAAAGCCAAGGTCGAAGTTGCGGTTGCTGATAGTTTGCTGGATCAGGCGGTTGCAGCCATTGTTAAAGTGGCCAACACCGGAAAAATCGGTGACGGCAAAATTTTCGTGACCAATCTGGAACAGGTTATTCGTATCAGAACCGGCGAATCCGGCGAAGAAGCGCTTTAATTTAAGGAGATTCCCTATGAAACGAATGTTAGTCATATTAGCTTTAACCAGTTTGGCGACTTTTTCAAACGCTGTTTGGGCGCAGGAAGCGGTGGCAACCGTTAATAAAGGTGACACAGCCTGGATGATAGTCGCCACGCTGCTGGTTGCTTTAATGGTTATTCCCGGCTTGGCCCTGTTCTATGGCGGTATGGTAAGAGCTAAAAACATGCTGTCAGTTTTGATGCAAGTCTTTGTGATCTTTTCGCTAATGGCTGTGTTATGGGCTGTGTATGGTTACAGTGTTGCCTTTACCGAAGGTAATGCGTTTTTTGGTGGCTTAAGCAAGGCTTTCCTGTCCGGGATTACACCGGACTCTATGGCGGCGACGTTTACCAAAACCGTCTACATTCCTGAGTACATCTATGTGGCGTTCCAACTGACTTTTGCAGGTATCACACCTGCGTTGATCATCGGTGCGTTCGCCGAGCGGGTTAAATTCTCTGCGGTACTGTTGTTCACTGTGCTCTGGTTTACCTTTGCCTATTTGCCTATGGCGCACATGGTCTGGTACTGGGCGGGTCCTGACGCTTACACCGATGCCGAAGCTGCCGAAAAAGCCGCAGCAACTGCCGGTTTCCTATTTCAAAAAGGTGCGCTCGATTTTGCTGGCGGTACGGTTGTGCATATCAATGCCGGTATCGCAGGTTTGGTCGGTTGTTTGTTAGTCGGTAAGCGCATTGGTTACAAAAAAGAGTTCATTGCGCCACACAATCTGACTATGAACATGGTTGGTGCTTCATTGTTGTGGATAGGCTGGTTCGGATTTAACGCAGGTTCCAATCTGGAAGCCAATGGTCTGGCCGCCTTGGTATTTGTTAACACGCTGTTGGCAGCTGCTGCAGCAACCTTGGCTTGGGTAGGCGCCGAGTGGCTGATTCGCGGTAAACCTAGCATGTTAGGTGCAACATCGGGTGCGGTTGCCGGGCTGGTTGCCATTACGCCTGCATGCGGATGGGCTGGTCCTATGGGCTCAATCGTGCTGGGTTTAAGTGCAGGTGCGGTTTGCTTCTGGGCTGTAACGGGTCTGAAACACCTGCTGGGTTATGACGACTCTCTGGATGCATTCGGTGTGCATGGTATCGGCGGTATTTTAGGTGCACTGGGAACTGCAGTGGTGGCTGATCCTGCTCTGGGTGGTACGGGTGTTTGGGATTATGTGGCTAACGGGGTTGCCGAATATAACTTGATCGGGCAGTTGACCAGTCAAGCCTGGGGTGTTGCCGTGGCTCTGGTCTGGTCAGGTGTGGTGTCTTTCATCGCCTTCAAGATAGTTGATGTAGTGATCGGACTGCGAGTGGCTGAGGTCACTGAGCGTGAAGGTCTGGATATTGCTGAACACGGTGAAACGGCTTACCACCTTTAAAACGGTATTCCTTAGACGAAATTGAAGCGGACCGCCGGGAGGCGGCCCGCTTTTGGCGTTTTAATTGCATAGTAAATTGTGCCTTGCTCGATAATTCTTTATCATTGCCAGCCCAAAACGGTTAATTTTAATTTTTTATTCCGAGGAAGCCATGAAACTGATTACCGCAATTATCAAGCCATTTAAACTGGACGATGTCAGAGAAGCATTGTCAGAAATTGGTGTTGCAGGCGTAACAGCAACAGAAGTGAAAGGCTTTGGACGCCAGAAAGGCCATACCGAGTTATATCGTGGGGCTGAGTATGTGGTCGACTTTTTACCGAAAGTGAAATTGGAAATTGCCGTTGCCGACCATGTCGTCGATCAAGCGGTAGAAACCATTGTTAAGGCTGCGAACACCGGAAAAATCGGTGATGGCAAAATCTTCGTTTCCAATCTGGAGCAAATCATTCGCATCAGAACCGGGGAAACCGGAGAAGACGCCATTTAGTTACATTACGTCAGCTCACTCAATCAGAACGTCTGACCAAAATCGCCGATGACTGTGTTAATCCACAGTCATCGGCGATTTTGTCGTTTCAGTCAGCTGGTTTTTGTGAGTAAAACGCTGTTTTGGTTTCTTCGATGAATAATAAATTTATAACAATAATCACTTTATTTTTAATCCCAGGTTTGGTTTCTGCTCAGGAGATTAATCAGGCCAACACAGTCTGGGTGCTTACCTCTACTGCTCTGGTGTTGTTTATGACTTTGCCGGGGTTGTCGTTGTTTTATGCGGGCTTGGTCAGAAGCAAAAATGTACTGTCGGTGATGATGCAGTGTTTTGCGATTACCTGTGTGGTGTCTTTGTTGTGGTTATGCGGCATTTATAGTCTGGCCTTTGCCGATGGCGGTAGCTGGCAGGCCTGGATTGGCGGCACCAGTAAATTCTTTGTCGCCGGTGCCGGCACTCAGACCTTGAATGGCGATATTCCCGAAATCGTCTTTTTCATGTTTCAGATGACCTTTGCGATCATTACGCCGGCTTTAATCGTCGGTGGTTTTGCCGAGCGGATGAAATTTTCAGCGATGCTGTGGTTTAGCGCCTTGTGGCTGGTTCTGATTTACACCCCTATTTGCCACTGGATCTGGGGCGGTGGCTGGCTGGCGCAGATGGGCGTCAAAGATTTTGCCGGCGGGATTGTGATTCACGTCAATGCCGGGGTGGCGGCACTGGTTGCCGCGCTGGTGCTGGGGCAGCGCCGTGGTTTTCCGACCATTGCCATGCCGCCGCATAATATGACCATGGTCGTTACCGGTGCCGGTATGTTGTGGTTTGGCTGGTTTGGATTTAATGGCGGCAGTGCCTTAAAAGCTGACGGTAGCGCGGGTATGGCGATTGCGGTAACCCATATTGCTGCGGCAGCAGGTTCTTTAACCTGGATGGCAATCGAATGGTATCGCTTTGGTAAGCCAAGTGTGCTGGGTATTGTCACAGGCATGGTGGCCGGTCTGGGAACCATTACACCGGCTTCAGGCTTTGTCGGCCCAGTGGGTGGCTTGGCGATTGGTTTGATTGCAGGCATCGTCTGTTTCTGTGCTACTCAATATGTGAAACGGGTCTTAAAAATCGATGATTCGCTGGACGTGTTTCCGGTGCATGGGGTAGGTGGCATGATCGGTTCTAGCTTGACCGGCGTATTTGCGGCAGAGCAATTTGGCGGTCTGGGGCTGAATGGCATTACCATTAGCGAACAGGTTGGCGTACAAGTGCTGGCAGTATTGGTTACAACAGCTTGGAGTGCGGTGTTCAGTTATCTGATTCTGAAGTTGCTGGATAAAACCTTAGGCTTGCGGGTGACCGCCGACGAAGAAATGGAAGGTCTGGATATCGTCTTGCACGAAGAAACCGGCTATCACAATTTGTAAAATTTTAACCACAACGAGAAATAGGAATGCCCATTACCCTTGATCAACTGGAAACCATTGTCCGTCAGGCCGGTAAAGTTGCGATGCATTACTTTAACGATCTGGATCATCTGGCTGTCAACAAAAAAAGCGCTCGCGATCTGGTGACTGATGCCGATGTCGCAGTGGAGAATTTTCTGAAAGATGCGCTGGCCAGCCAGGCCCCGGAATACGGTTTTTGGGGAGAAGAGAGTGGGCAAACTGCTGATCAGCGTTGTCGCTGGATCGTCGATCCGATCGATGGTACGCATTCATTTTCCAAGGGGCAATATTTCTGGGGTATCAGTGTGGCGCTGGAAATTGAAGGTCAGCTGGAAATGGGGGCGGTCTACGCCCCAGCGCTGGATGATTATTACAGTGCTCAGCGTGGGCAGGGTGCCTGGAAAAACCGGCGGCCGATTCATGTATCGTCAGAAACCAGTCTGGGTAGCAGTATGATTTCGACCGGGTTTGCCTGTCTGCGCTCCTACCTGGTTGAAAACAATCTGGCGCGTTTTTGCCGGATTGCCGCAGTCACTACCGGCCAGCGCCGATTTGGTTCGGCGGCGCTGGATTTATGTCTGGTGGCGGATGGTCAGGTCGATGCGTTCTGGGAGCAAGAGCTAAATTTATATGATGTTGCTGCGGGTGCTTTGATTGCTTTGGAGGCGGGCGGTACTGTCACCGACTTTAAAGGTAATCCGGGGATTTTTCCCAAGCAAATTCTCGCTACTAATGGCGGCATTTTTGAAGAAATTTTGCCTTTGATGTAAGTCGTTGTAAAAAAGTTTTGGCTCAAAACCATTGTATTTGCTGGATTTCGTGGTTTTGAGTCTTTGTTGTTGCTAAGCGCTTGATTTTTATTGTTTGTGTTTGTGGGATTTGTTGTTTATAGTGGCCGCCGCTGAGCACAATCTAAACCAAACATGAGAAGAAGAATATGTGCGATTACAACAATAACTACAGATTCAACCACGAGGTCTGGGCCAAATATTCGTTTATAGAACTGGGTTTCGATATGTATCGGGCTGAGTTTGAGACCAGTATTCCCAAGCGGCCCCTTAAAATCAGCTTTGGCAAATGGTTTGTCGATGTCCGTATTTTGAAGTGGCAGTTCCTGATCAATAAAATGACCAAAGAGCAAGTTGAGCGCATGAAGCTGAGCTTTGAATGGGAACAACGTCAAAAAGATCACCCTTTTGATAATCACAGTAATTTAAGTTACTGATTGTCATGTCAAGATCTTGAAAACCGGTTAGTTTGCAAAAACTGACGGGTTTTTTATGGCCTGGGGTTTTGTCTGTCCGCTGCGCTTAAAGCTAAAAAGCCTGCGGGCTGTTTGCGCGATGTGATGTTTTTATGCAGCTATGCGGGCAATCAGCCTGGTTTTCAGATGGTTATCAACAGATAACGTCATGTCTAAAATTCTCAGTCGTTTTTTGATCTAGTAAATTCTTGGCAATAAGTTGTTAGGTGTGGCTGGGCGTCTATGAACCTTGAATTGCTTGGTAGCTGGCAGTATTTAAACATTGGTATCTGCCGGATTCTGTTTATTCCGGGCATAAAAAAAGGTTAGCGATTGCTAACCTTTTTAAATTATCTAGGCTTTGTTGCATACATGGACGCCGACGTTTTGCCAAGCAAGACCCAATGCTTGTAAATTAGGAAAAGGTTGCAGCCATACATCCGG
>CAIUWU010000001.1 GCA_903902945.1 uncultured Pseudomonadota bacterium | reverse complement strand
GAATACCATAGGCTCCAGAGTGGCCGGTTTGTCTGGATCGCATAAGGTGTGACCAGTTTGTACGTTTTTCAGGCCAATCAGTGCCACGATGTCGCCCGCTTGTGCGACTTCGATCTCGGAACGGTCGTCAGCATGCATTTCCACCATACGGCCAACACGTTCGGTTTTGCCGGTGTAGGTGTTTAATACGGTGTCGCCTTTTTTCAGTTTGCCTGAGTAAACACGGACGAAGTTCAGTGCACCAAAGCGATCATCCATGATTTTGAATACCAAGGCACGGAACGGACGCTCAGGATCCACAATCGCATGTTGGCCTGTTGGAACACCTTCCAGGTCAGTTTCTGGTTGTGGTTTAACTTCGGTTGGATTGGGCAGATATTCAACAACACCGTCCAGAACCAGCTGTACGCCTTTGTTTTTGAACGAAGAGCCGCAGTAAGTCGGGAAGAAGTCCATCGCGATAGTGCCTTTACGGATACAGCGTTTGATTTCTTCAATGGTTGGCTCTTCGCCTTCCAGATATTTTTCCATGATGTCGTCATCTTGATCGGCAACCTGATCAATCAGTTTGGCGCGCCATTCTTCAACTTCTTCAGCCATATCAGCTGGTACATCCTGGATTTCGTATTTCAATGGATCGCCAGAGTTGTCCCAGATCCAGGCTTTACGAGTCAGCAGGTCGATAACGCCAACGAAATTTTCTTCTTCGCCGATAGGCAGAGTCATAACGACAGGTTTTGCACCCAGTACGTCTTCAACCTGTTTCACAACACGATAGAAGTTGGCGCCCAGACGATCCAGTTTGTTGACGTAAATAACACGAGATACTTTAGAGTCGTTCGCATAACGCCAGTTGGTTTCTGATTGTGGTTCTACACCGCCTGAACCGCAGAATACGCCGATACCGCCGTCCAGAACTTTCAGCGAACGATAAACTTCGATAGTAAAGTCAACGTGGCCCGGGGTGTCGATGATGTTGAAGCGGTGTGCCGGGAACTGATTGGTGCTGCCTGGCCACATGCAGGTAGTTGCGGCTGATTGAATGGTAATGCCACGTTCTTGTTCCTGAACCATGAAGTCTGTGGTCGCTGCGCCATCATGTACTTCGCCGATTTTGTGGATTTTTCCGGTCAGCTTCAAAATCCGCTCGGTGGTGGTTGTTTTACCAGCATCAACGTGTGCGAAGATACCGATGTTTCTGTAAAGCGATAAATCAGTCATGGTTGTACTCTAAATTTTGAGATGAAAAACTTATATCCCTTGGCACCATTGCCGCAGTTTTTTCACGGATTGCGCCCATGAAAAAACGAACATTCTACCTGAAAAATCAAAAAAAACAGAATGTCAATTATATGACTGGATTCCCGACTGTTTTTAGTTGCTATTAATGCGTTGACTAATCTTCTGCCAGAATTTGTTTTAAAAAAGGGATGGTCAGTTTGCGCTGGGCAATTAGCGTGGCGGTATCAATTTTTTCCAGCAAGGCGTATAGCTCGGCAAAATCACGACTTTGCCGGCTTAGCAAAAGCGACCAACGCTGTCCGGTATTTCAAAACCCAGATGATGGGCCTTGACCTGCAAGGCCTGGATCAGCTGCTCGTCACTGAGATTTTGAATCTTGAGGCTGAGTCCCCAGTTAAGACGGGTTTTCAGATCCGGCAACCGGATCGGCAGTTGGTTAACCGCAGCATTGCTGGCTATCAGTAGTTGGCGCTGATGCTGGCGCAGCCGGTTATAAAAGTTAAACAAAGTCTGTTCCCAGTCGGGATGGCCGGCAATGTGATGAATGTCGTCTAGGCAGACCAGGTCAAAATCCTCCAGCCCCTCCAGAATGGCAGGGACGATTGTGGATCGGGTTTGCAGATAAAAAACTTGTCGCCCAGCTTGCTGTGCGTGCTGACAGCAAGCTTGCAGCAGGTGGGTCTTACCGCAGCCGGATTCGCCCCAGATCAGGATTTGCTGTTCTCCGTCACCGGCAGACATGGCTTCCAGCTGATGGACAATTTCCAAGTTATTGCCCGGATAAAAACTGTCGAAAGTCTGGTTGGCACGAAATTCAAAACTGAGCGGAATCTGGATTGCCATAATCAGGCTTTTTCGGCTTTATATACGAACAACCCAGCGCCGAAGCACAGTAGCAGGCTGAATAGCACTTCCAGTCCGGCCAGGCCTTTATCGGTGCTGACATAAGTTTCGGCAACGCCGTGGGCGAAATACGGCAAACTCAGATACGTCATCCAGGTACAGCTTTTCAGATTTTGGTTCAGTAATCCCCTTAATGGCAGCAGCAAGGGCGTGACACTGATCAATAAAATCAGTGCAGTTGGCAAGCTGTGTGAGGGTGCCAGCACAGTCGGCCAAGCCATCAGTAACAAAAACAGGCCAAAAAAGCCGATCAAACTCAGGTAGTAATAGTAAATTCGGGGCATCAACAATTGTGGATTTGTGAGGTTTCGGGGTGTCATGCGGCGTTAATGGTAAGACAAATAATGCAATTATCACCAGCTTTGACTGTCGTCTTGCTGTCGACATGACAAAAAGCCCTTAGGCTGACTGGATTTGTTACGTTAGAATAGCGCCATTTTGTAGCCTTATTAAACTGCCTGATCCTATCGGCCTACGAGATTTTCCCCGGTAGCGCTGCTGATGCTGGTCAGGCACATGACCCATAATGAACCCACATTTACAACAGCTTCATCCTTATCCGTTCGAAAAGTTAGCCACTTTAAAGCAAGGGATACAGCCTCCGGCTGATAAGGGCCATATTGCTTTGTCGATAGGTGAGCCCAAACATGAGACGCCGCAGCTGATCAAGCAAGCCTTGCTGGCGCATTTGTCCGGGCTGACACAATATCCCACTACTAAAGGTTTGCCTGAGCTCAGGCAGGCGATTGCCGGCTGGATCAGCAAACGCTTTGCGATTCCCGCAGATCAGATCAATGCCGAAACCCAGGTGTTGCCGGTCAATGGTACCCGCGAAGCCTTGTTTTCGTTTGTACAGGCGGTGATTGGCGGGCAAGATAAACCGGTCGTGGTGATGCCCAATCCGTTTTATCAGATTTATGAAGGCGCCGCTCTGCTGGCCGGCGCTGAACCGTACTATCTGAATACCGTTGCTGAAAACGGCTATTTGCCTGATTTTGACAGCGTTCCCGCCGCTATCTGGCAGCGCTGCCAATTGCTGTTTGTCTGTTCGCCGGGTAATCCGACCGGCACACTGGCAGACTACGCCAGTCATCAAAAGCTGATGGCGCTGGCCGAACAGTACGATTTTGTTATTGCCTCCGACGAGTGTTATACCGAGCTATACGATGATGAAACCCAGCCGCCGCAGGGTTTGCTGCAAAGCGCTTGGCACAGCGGCAATGCCGATTACAAGCGTTGCGTGATTTTTCAGAGCTTGTCCAAGCGCTCCAATGCTCCCGGTTTAAGATCGGGTTTTGTAGCCGGTGATGCTGAAGTTTTGAAACAATATTTCCAGTACCGGACTTATCACGGCTGCCCGATGCCGGTGCCGACCCAGTATGCCAGTATCGCTGCTTGGCAGGATGAAGCTCATGTGCAGGTCAATCGCCAGTTATATCGGGAAAAATTCAGCGCCTTTATTGCCGAGCTGCAGGATGTCTGTGAAATTAACCGGCCGCCGGCCAGTTTTTATATCTGGCTGAAAACGCCGATCAGCGATACCGAATTTGCCCGTCAGTTGTTTGCTCAGCAAAACGTCACGGTGTTGCCGGGCAGTTATTTGTCGCGCGACAGTAATGGCATCAATCCTGGTGCCAATCATGTGCGGATTGCTTTGGTGGCCCCGTTGCAGGAATGTATCGATGCCGCGCAACGGATTAAATTTTTTATTAACTCTTTAACGTAGAGCCTACATGTCAAATCTTGAAAATATCATCAATGATGCCTTCGAAAATCGCGCCGCAATCAGTCCGGTCAGTGTTTCTGCAGAGGTGCGCGAAGCCGTTGCCGAAGCCCTGAACCTGCTCGACAAGGGCGAACTGCGCGTTGCCGAGAAAAAAGACGGCGACTGGGTCACCAATCAATGGCTGAAAAAAGCGGTGCTGCTGTCATTTCGTATCAACGAAAACCAAGTCATCGAAAGCGGTGATGTGCGTTATTACGACAAAGTGCCAACCAAATTCGGTCGGTACAGCGAAGACGATTTTGCCAAAGCGGGTGTGCGCGTAGTCCCTAATGCGGTTGCCCGTTATGGTTCTTATGTGGCCCCGGGTGCGATTCTGATGCCGTCTTATGTCAATATCGGCGCTTACGTAGATAGCGGCACCATGGTCGATACCTGGGTAACGGTTGGCTCGTGCGCGCAAATCGGCAAGAACGTGCATCTATCAGGCGGCGTCGGCATCGGCGGCGTACTCGAGCCATTACAAGCCAATCCAACCATCATCGGTGACAATTGCTTTATCGGCGCCCGCTCGGAAATCGTTGAAGGCGTCATCGTCGAAGACAACTGTGTGATTTCAATGGGTGTTTATATCGGTCAAAGCACCAAGATTTTCAATCGCATGACTGGCGAAGTCACCTATGGCCGCATTCCTGCCGGTTCGGTGGTAGTATCCGGCAATCTGCCATCTAAAGACGGTAGTCACAGTTTGTATTGTGCGGTCATCATCAAGCAAGTCGATGAAAAAACCCGCAGCAAAACCGGCATCAACGAGTTATTGCGTGACTAATTGATGTTCAAGCTCCTTATGCCGGCAGCCTGCCGGTATTAAGGAGTATCTGTTTGATTCTGCTCGGGGCCGTCGTAAAACAAGTTACAATCGCCCGCCAATTTGATTTTTGTACTAATCAAAGCTGGTTGCCGAGTAATCGGCAATTTTCTTTATCCCAACCTGCGAGATCCCCCCATGTCAGAAAATATTTCCAATAATGCCGTTATTCTTGCCTTGTTATCGCTAAACAGCGAAATCGCTATCCAGCAGGATTATCTGGAGTCCGGCGAAGTGCCTGAAGACGAGTTAGATGCCGAACAGGATGTGCTGGCTGATCTTGAGCAGGCCTTCATGGAATTTGTCGATGTCTACAAAGGTCGTGCCAGACAGGATAAATCACTGCCTGATATTGAAGAATTGCTGGCAGGTGACGCCTGATCCATGATTGTTTACGGCATCAAAAACTGCGATAGCGTCAAAAAAGTCCGGGCTTATCTTGAGCAGCGTCAGATCAGTTATCAGTTTCATGATTACCGGCTCGACGGTATCGATGCGGTGCTGATCAAGCGCTTCATTGATGTTTTGGGTGTTGAGGCGGTGCTGAACCAGCGCAGCAGCAGCTGGCGACAACTGCCTGAAGACCGGAAATCAGATCTCAGTCCTGATCAGGTCGTGCAGTTAATGCTGGAACTGCCTACGCTGATCAAGCGGCCGGTTATTGATACCGGCAAGCAGTTGCTGATCGGCTTTAATCCCGAGTTGTTAGATAAATCCTTATGAGCCCTACCCTTGCCTTGCTAGAAGAACTGATTCGCAGACCCTCGGTTACGCCCGAGGACAGTGGCTGCATGGATTTGTTGGCGCAACGACTGAGGGAGCTGGGCTTCGATGATGAGCGCCTGCCGTTCGGCGATACTCAGAATCAATGGCTGCGTCGCGGTAAGCAAGAGCCGTTGCTGGTATTTCTGGGGCATACCGATGTGGTGCCGCCCGGGCCCTTAACAGCCTGGGAATCGGCGCCGTTTGAGCCGACGATTCGCGATGGCAAATTGTACGGGCGCGGTGCGGCCGATATGAAAGGCGGGATTGCCGCATTCGTGACAGCTTTGGAGCGCTTTATTGCCGAGCACCCTGAGCACAAGGGTTCGATTGCCATCTTGCTGACCAGCGATGAAGAAGGGATTGCCACTAACGGTATAGTCAAAGTGGTCGAGGTATTGCAGCAGCGTCAGGAAAAAATTGACTGGTGTCTGGTGGGCGAGCCGTCAAGCAGCCAGAAAATCGGTGATGTGATTCGGGTCGGCAGGCGCGGTTCGCTATGTGCCCATCTGACCGTGTTTGGAATTCAGGGGCATGTGGCCTATCCTGATATTGCCGATAATCCGATTCACCGGTTGGCCCCGGCTTTGGCCGCGTTGACCGCTGAAGTCTGGGATCACGGCAATGCTTTTTTTCCGCCTACCCGGCTACAGGTTTCCAATATCAATGGTGGTACGGGTGCGGAAAATATCATTCCCGGTCTGGTTGAGGTGCAGTTTAATCTGCGCTTCAGTACCGAGCTTGATGAGGCCACTATTAAAGCCAGAACGCATGCCATTCTGGATCGCTTTGAGCTGAATTATGATGTGCAGTGGCGTTTGTCGGGGAATCCGTTTTTAACCTCTCAGGGCGAACTGATCGAGGCGACCCATGCAGCTATCCGGCAGGTTTGTGGTTTTGAAACAGTCGATGATACCGGTGGCGGCACTTCCGATGGCCGTTTTATTGCGCCAACCGGCGCGCAGGTGGTAGAGCTGGGGCCTTTGAATGCCAGTATTCACAAAATCAACGAGCATATCGGTGTCGATGAGCTGGAAGCGTTGAGTCGGGTTTATCAGCAGATTTTGGCTAATCTGCTGCTGTAATTGGTATTTGGGAAAGCGACAGGCGTAAAAAAAGCCGATTATCGAATCGGCTTTTTTAATGAATGCGCCAAAGGCTTATGCCATTGCGCGCAATCTGTTGTTCAGTCTGCTTTTGCTGCGAGCGGCTTTGTTTTTGTGAATCAGGCCTTTGTTGACGGCTGAATCAATAACAGGGACAGCGGATTTGAATGCTGCTTGAGCTTGTTCTTTATCGCCTGCTCTAACAGCTGCGATCACTTTTTTGATGAAAGTGCGTAAGTTGCTGCGCTGTCCGGCATTGCGAATACGGCTGTTCTCGGCCTGACGTGCTCTTTTTTTAGCTTG